>JAZNJT010000097.1:0-4492 GCA_045578145.1 Acutalibacteraceae bacterium | reverse complement strand
CTTTGTGCCATTGATACATAATCATTATCACAGATTATTACATGGTCTAGCAATCTCACATTAATATTATTTAGTGTGTCACTTATATTTGCTGTAAGCCGTATGTCATCAGCACTTGGCACTGCACTACCTGACGGATGGTTATGTGACATAACAACACAAACCGGATTTCTCTTTATAACTATTTCAATAACACGTCTTACGGAAAGTTCCACAGAACAAGCATCGCCTACACTCAATATATCAAAGCCCAATACCTTCCCCCTTGCATTAAGAGAAGTGATTGCTAATGTTTCTTTTGTAAAACCCATATATTTCGCAACTAAATATTTGCCTAATTTATTACTATTTTCAAGCACGGCATTATTAGTTATCAAATTACTCTTATAACGGCTTGCAATCGGTATAATTAGCTTTATGAGAGCAGCTGTGTTTTCACTTACACCCTTAACCTTAACAAGCTGTTCATAAGGTGCTTCTAAGACTGCTTCAAGAGAACCGAATTTATTTATTAACTCATGCGCTATTTCATTTGTATCCTTTCTCGGTATACTATAAAATAGAAGCATTTCAAGAATTTTGTGTGGCGGAGTTTTTTCATTAAAACCTTTTTCTAAAAATTCCTTACGTACTCGCTCACGATGTCCCTTATGCAGATTTTCAGACAACTTCTCTCACCTCTTTATTTGGTAATTATATACTATATCATAAAATTTTTCAAGTAGGTCCTTAATATGAAAGAATTCACAATTACAAAAAATGATGCATCTCTAAGGCTTGATAAATTTATAACTAAAAACTGCCCTACTCTACCCTCTTCGCTTATGTTTAAGTATATTAGAACTAAACGAATTAAAGTTAACGGCAAGCGGGCAGAAATTAGCACGAGGCTTAATATAGGTGATATTGTTTCAGCTTATATTAACGATGAATTTTTCTCTAAACCAACGCCAAAATATGATTTTTTATCTGCACCCTCAAAATTTGATATTGTTTATGAAGATGAAAATATTCTGTTAGCCGATAAAAAACAAGGTTTACTCGTTCACCCCGATAAAAACGAATATACTAACACTTTAATTGCACGTATACAGCATTATCTTTATGAAAAGGGTGAATATAATCCTGAGGAAGAAAACAGTTTTAAACCAACCTTAGCAAACAGAATTGACCGTAACACAGGCGGAATTGTTATTGCCGCAAAAAATGCCGAAGCTTTGCGTATTTTATGTGAAAAAATTAAAAACCGTGAGCTTGATAAACGTTATTTAGCGGTTGTACACGGAGTCCCTAAAAAGAAATCTGACCTCTTAGAAGGCTTTTTGGAAAAAAACGAGGATAAAAATCGAGTATTTATGTCTAAAACCAAAAAAGAGAATTCAAAAATAGTTAAAACTAAATATACTGTGCTTGAAAGTAAAAACGGACTCTCACTAATAGAAATTGAATTAATAACAGGTCGCACACATCAGATTAGAGCACACATGTCTTCAATAGGTCATCCTCTATTAGGCGAAGGCAAATACAGTAAATCTAATGATAAAAAATCAGGTTTTGATAAGCAAGCGCTATACTCTTATAGTCTTACCTTTAATTTTGAAACTGACGCAGGAATACTCAATTATCTTAACGGTAAAAAATTTACTGTTGATAATGTCTGGTTTGCTGAACAGCTTTTTGGCAGCGAATATAAAAAGCTTATAAAATAAACCAAGCCCCTTATTTCATATATATCTATTAAGATATATGAAATGAGGGGTTTTATGTTTCAGTTACTTTTTGAGTTGGCATCTAATATTATATATTTTGCCTTGCATGTCACAGGTGCGGGCGCTTTTCCACCGCCGCTTTCGGAAAAAAAAGAAAATGAATTGCTTGAAAAATGTCAAAACGGAGACGAAAACGCAAAAAACAAACTTATTGAACACAACCTAAGACTTGTTGCTCATATAGTTAAAAAATATTACGCTACAGGCGCTGAACAAGATGATTTAATTTCCATTGGAACTATTGGACTGATTAAAGCGGTGTCAAGCTTTAAAAGTGACAAAAATATTAGACTTGCAACTTATGCCGCAAGATGCATTGAAAATGAAATTTTAATGTTTTTTAGAAATCAGAAAAAAACTTCACAAGACGTATTTATTAGCGATCCGATTGATACTGATAAAGACGGAAATGCGCTTACACTCATTGATATTATAGCTGATAAACGTGACATAGTTGAAGAAATTGACACAAGGCTTAAAATTGAAAAGCTAAAAGCTATATTACCTACAACACTTGATAAGCGCGAAAAGGAAATAATAGAGCTTAGATACGGATTAAATGGTATACAAGAATTGACTCAACGTGAAATTGCAAAAAAACTTAACATATCACGAAGTTATGTTTCGCGTATTGAAAAATCGGCGTTATTAAAACTTAGAAAAAAAATTTAAAAGGGTTACTAAACAGTAACCCTTTTATTTTGATTCATTATAAAGTTTTTGTAAAAATTCATATGCTTCCTTGCGAGCTTCTTTTTTTAGATTACGCATAATTTTAATAATATTTTCTTCTTGTCTAGAAAGCACAAAGGTTGGATTTTGTACCTTTTTAGGAAAAATATCCGACTCTTTTAAAAGTTCATTATTTGTTTCGCCGCAAAGCAGATACATAGGCTTCACATCTAAGATCTTTGACAGCTTTAATATCATATCAGAGGAAATTTTTCCCTGACGTTCCATCTGAGAATATGTGCTTGATTTCATATCAAGTCTTTCAGCTATCTCGGCTTGAGTAAGATTCCCAAGCTTACGGGCAATTATTATTCTTTCATTAATTGTTTGAGACACTATTTCACACCCTTTGACTTCTAAATTGTGCTTGACTTAAACCACTAATATTGCTATAATAATTGAGTTAAATGCTGGAGTGGCTCAGTTGGTAGAGCAGCTGATTCGTAATCAGCAGGTCGTGGGTTCGAGTCCCATCTTCAGCTCCAGAACTTCCTCTTGCTAAAGCAAGAGGATTTTTTTGTCGTAATTTGTTGAAATATATACTTATATTATAAATTAAATAAAAAAAAAGTCAAGAAAAATACAAAAGTTTATAAATCTAAGAATGAAATACGCTACAAAAAGTCAGACACATGTAGAAATGCATATTTATTAATTGAAATATATCCCGTTTTTTAATGCCTCTAACATAATTTTAGCACTGCTCGTATTTGTTGAAAGAGGAATTTTTTGTACATCACAAAGACGTAAAAGCGCCGAAACATCAGGTTCATGCGGCTGTGCAGTCAATGGGTCGCGTAAAAAAATTATTAAATCCAGATTTCCGTCAGCAAGCATTGCACCAATCTGCTGATCACCGCCTAAAGGTCCACTTTTCATTCTATGTATTTTAAGAGCAGTCTCACCCATTATAAGTGTTCCTGTAGTACCTGTGGCATATAACTCGTGATTTGCTAAAACATCCTTATACTCCTTAGATAACTCAATAATATCGTCTTTTTTCTTATCGTGTGCAATTAAAGCAATTTTCATTTTTTAACCTCCTATTTTAAATGATTATAAATTAAATAAAATATAATGTCAATAAAATAAAAGCCGAAATATCCTTTTGGATATTTCGGCTTTTTGGTGATCCATCGGGGATTCGAACCCCGGACACCTTGATTAAAAGTCAAGTGCTCTGCCAACTGAGCTAATGAATCATAACATCTTTAAGCGACTTTGATATTATAACAATATCTTAACCAATTGTCAAGTGTTTTTTGCCTTTTTTTAATTTTTTTGTTTTTTTTGGAAAATAAAACAGTTTATGCTCGTTTTCTGCTCTAAAAAAGTGCAAAAAACACAAAAGAAAAACCGGAAGAATACTCTTCCGGCCGCAAGCAAACCAATTTTAGAAAATAGGCAGGCTGGCAATCTCTTCGCCAGATTAAAAGAAGTGTAGACCTATGCCTCTTCCTTCATCTTTGCAAAACACTCACTGCAATAAACGGGACGATCATCGCGTGGAGCAAAGGGAACCTTTGCAACACCACCGCAAGCTGCACAAGTAGCTTCGTGCATTTCGCGGGGAGCTCTACCAGCGTTTTTACGAGCATCGCGACAAGCTTTGCAACGCTGTGGCTCATTTACGAAGCCTTTAGACTCGTAAAATTCCTGCTCACCAGCTGTGAACACAAATTCTGCTCCGCAATCTTTGCACACTAAGGTTTTGTCTTCAAACATGTTTAGTACCTCACTTGAAATGTTTTTTCCTTGACAGGACTTGCACCTGCACCTTTGTAAGCAACGCTCTTCTATTGAGCTACAAGGACATATATAAATGCTTTAGCGTAGTTTTTGTCTAATACGCTGAATAGCATTGTCAACAGATTTTTTAGATGTATTTAACACTTTAGAAATTTCTGCATAATCATAATCTAATAAATAATAATGCAAAACATCCCTTTCGAATGCCGAAAGTTCGGTGTTAATTCTTGATTTTAAGCGTT
>JAZNJT010000096.1:0-2304 GCA_045578145.1 Acutalibacteraceae bacterium | reverse complement strand
GAAACTCATAACCATCCTACCGAAATCGAGCCTTTTGGTGGTGCTGCTACTTGCATTGGCGGTGCTATCCGCGATCCGCTTTCAGGTAGAAGCTATGTTTACGGTGCTATGCGTGTTACAGGTGCTGCTAATCCGTTAAAGAGTGTTAATGAAACAATGGATGGCAAGCTTCCACAAAGAAAGATAGTAACTACAGCTGCAGATGGTTATTCTTCCTACGGTAACCAGATAGGTCTTGCAACAGGTATTGTTGATGAAATTTATCACGATGGCTATGCCGCAAAGCGTATGGAAATCGGTGCAGTTATTGCGGCTACTCCAGCTGAAAATGTACGCCGTGAAGTTCCGGCAGCTGGCGATGTTGTAATTCTTCTTGGCGGCTCTACAGGTCGTGACGGTTGCGGAGGTGCTACTGGCTCTTCTAAATCGCACACCTTACAGTCATTGGAGTCCTGCGGTGCTGAGGTACAAAAGGGTAATGCTCCCGAAGAACGCAAATTACAAAGACTTTTCAGAAATTATGAAGCTTGCCGTATGATTAAGCGTTGTAACGACTTCGGAGCAGGCGGTGTTTCTGTTGCTATTGGTGAGCTTGCTGACGGTCTGCTTATTGACCTTAATGCAGTTCCTAAGAAATATGACGGTCTTGACGGCACTGAGCTTGCTATCAGTGAATCGCAAGAAAGAATGGCAGTTGTAATTGAAAAAGAAAACATTGAACGTTTTATAGAATTAGCTCATTCTGAAAATCTACAAGCCTTTAAAGTTGCGGATATTACAGCAGAGCCAAGACTCAGAATGGTTTGGAACGGAAAAACGATAGTTGATATAAGCCGTGAATTTTTAAATTCAAACGGAGCTGAAAAGCATATCACAATTACACCTAACAATCCAGAAGATTATAATAAAATAATTGAGGGCGGATTTGCTGAAAACATGAAATTCTTAGCCGATGACCTTAATATTTGTTCTAAGCGCGGTCTTTCAGAACAATTTGACTCTACTATCGGCGCAGGTACTGTTCTTATGCCGTTTGGCGGTAAAAATCAGCTTACACCTATACAGGCCATGGTACAGAAAATTTCAGTTGAAAAGAAGCATACTGACGACTGTTCATTAATGTCTTGGGGTTATAACCCGTTTATTACAGAAAAGAGTCCTTTCCATGGCGCTTATCTTGCAGTTGTCGAATCTGTTTCAAAGCTTATTGCAAGTGGTGCTTCATTTAATGATGTTTACCTAACATTCCAAGAATACTTCGAGCGTCCTGGTAAGGACGGTAAGCGTTGGGGTAAACCCTTATCTGCACTTTTAGGCGCTTTTAAGGCTCAAAAAGAGTTTAGTATTGGCTCTATCGGCGGTAAAGACTCAATGAGCGGTAGCTTTGAAAATTTAGACGTTCCCCCTACCCTCGTTTCTTTTGCTGTTACAACCGATAAGATTAAAAACATTATTTCTCCCGAATTTAAAGAAGCTGGCAATAAAGTTGTGCTTTTAAGTCCTTTATACGATGCAGATACTAATCTTCCAAATACTGAATCACAAATCAGAATCTTTAACCGTGTGACAGAGCTTATGCGTAAAGGTATAGTTAAAGCCGCATATACTCCTACCTTAGGCGGTATAGGTGAAGCAGTTATGAAGATGTGCTTTGGTAACGGATTAGGCTTTACATTTGACAGTAATATGTGCTCAAAAGCCATCTTTAGCTATAACTATGGTAGTTTTATTCTTGAGGTCACAGAAGATGTTGAGGACAGTATATTAATCGGTACCGTGACTGATAATGCTGTTGTTTCCTTAAATGATGAGTCTGTAAATCTTAACGAGCTTTTAGGTATATATGAGGATAAACTAGAAAGCGTTTACAAATGCAATATTAAGGATAATAAAACACCTATGGAGAATTTCTCTTTTACTGCTGAAAAAAGAGCAGCTCCTGCAATTAATGTTGCAAAACCTAAGGTGCTAATTCCTGTATTTCCTGGTACTAACTGCGAGTTTGACAGCGCAAAAGCAATGCGTGATGCAGGTGCAGACCCTGAAATATTTGTAATCAATAACCTTTCTGCAGACGGTATTTCAAAATCAGTTGAAAATTTTGCAAAGAGTGTTAAAAATTCGCAAATTATATTTGTTCCGGGCGGTTTCTCTGGCGGTGATGAGCCTGATGGTAGCGGTAAATTTATTACTGCATTCTTCCGTAACGCTGCCATTAAAGAGCAGGTAACCGATTTACTTGAAAAACGTGACGGTCTTATGTGCGGTATTTGTAATGGCTTCCAAGCACTTATTAAACTTGGT
>JAZNJT010000095.1:0-12890 GCA_045578145.1 Acutalibacteraceae bacterium | reverse complement strand
GTTACGCCTAACGGTAATGTGTCGATGTTGTAGCGTTCCTTGAGTTCTCGGCTTAAGTCAGTAGTGCTGTCGCTCGTAATTACTATATTCATAAAGTAGTCCTCCAAGTGAAAACTTAATAACACAAGATATTATAACATTTTTTGATTTTTTTCGCAACATTTTTTTAAAATGCATGTTTGTCGTTTTTTGTTATAATTTGTAATAGACTTTTTAAAATGTGTGTGTTATACTTTAAATAGAATTATCGAGGTGTATATTAAATGTATAAGAAAGCATTAAATGTTGTTTTTTTAGTTTTGATTTTAGTGATTACAGGGGCATTAGTGTTCTCTTGTTTTACTATACATAATAAAAATAAGAAAATAGAACAGAAAGAAATAGAAATTACTGAAAATGAAGAACTTATCGGTAACTACACGGAATCTAAAAATAAGCTCGAACAAGAAATAGCAGATAGAGATGCTAAGCTTCAAGAAGCACAGTCACAGCTTGAAGCAGAGAAAAAGGAAAAAGACCGCCTTGCGAGTGAAAATGCGGGTCTTAAAACAACTATAGAGATGTTGAAGATGCAAAACAGCAATACAAATAAGATTTGTTATCTTACTTTTGATGACGGACCTTCCGATAATACTTTAAGGGTTTTAGATGTGCTTAACAGATACAATGTTAAGGCAACTTTTTTTGTGGTTAAAAATTCAAAGGCAGAATATATAAAAAAGATATCGGAATTAGGTCATACGGTTGGATTGCATACAGCATCACACAGTTATTCTGATATTTATAGCAGCGAAGAAGCATATTATAACGATTTGAATGCTATTTCGGCGGTAGTTGAAGAGCAGATAGGTATCAAATCAAATGTTATCCGTTTTCCTGGCGGCAGTAGTAATGTAATCAGTAAGGGTTACTGTGAGGGGATTATGACAGCCCTTACAAAGTCGGTAAAGGACAACGGATATTTTTATTACGATTGGAATGTTGATTCTGGCGATGCCGCAGGTTCTAATGTGAGATACACCGTTATACGTGACAATATTTTAAGAGCGGCTAAAAATAAAAATTCAATCTGTGTTTTAATGCATGACACGTCTGCTAAAGACTCAACAGTACGAGCTTTGCCTGAAGTAATTGAGGGGCTTATAGCTATGGGCTACAGATTTGAGGCATTAACCGAAAATAGTTTTAGTTTTGGTCACGAAATTTTACATAACTGATTTTGGAGCTGTAGCGATGAATTTAAAAATAAATAAGTATTTAATTTATATACTGCTTGCCGCAGTGCTTTGGGGTACGGCAGGCATTTTTGTACGTACGCTTTCTTCGAGCGGTCTTTATGAAATGCAGATTGTTTTTGTAAGGGCAGTGCTTACGGTTATAACCCTTTTAATTGTTATTCTTTTTAATGATAAAAAGGCTTTAAAGGTAAGACTTAAGGATTTGTGGATATTTGCTGCAACAGGAATTTTTAGTATTATTCTGTTTAATTATTCTTATTATAAAACTATGGCCTTATCTACGCTTTCGGTTGCGGCGGTTTTATTATATACAGCGCCTTTTTTTGTTATTTTCATTTCCTTTCTGTGTTTTAAGGAAAAAATAACTTCTAAAAAGCTTTTGGCTTGTATAATTGCTTTTTTAGGTTGTTGTTTTGTATCTCAGGTTTTTAATTCTGCTAATAAAATCAGCGGTGAGGCTTTGTTTTTTGGGTTGCTCACGGGCTTTGGATACGGTCTCTATACTGTTTTTTCAAGGGTGCTATTAAAAAGAGGATACAGCTCGCTTACTATAACCTTTTATGTGTTTGTAATGAGCGCGGTTTTATGCTTGCCACTTATTGATGTACCGCAGACTGTTACGGCAATATGTTCTTCTGTTACGATATTCATAACTGCCTTGTTAATGGCAGTTTTAAATACGGTTTTACCGTACATTCTTTATACAGCGGGTCTTATTGGTATAAATTCTTCGACAGCTACAGTAATAGCAACTGTTGAAACAGTTGCCGCTACTTTAGTAGGGGTTGCGGTTTTTAAAGAAAATCTTACATTTTCGGGAATAATAGGTATAATTTTAGTTTTTGCGGCGGCGATTATTTTGAATATGAAATGTATTAATATAAGGGCAAATGCCAAAATAAATCTTGTTTTAAGCGTTAAGGACAAAAGAGAAGACGGATATCATATTATTGATATGATAATGCAGAATATTTCCCTTTGCGATTATGTTACAGTAAAGCCTCATAAAAAAATTACAGTAAAAACAAAGAATAAAGAAATTTCAGAGCAGGATAATATAGCCTATAAAGCGGCAACTTTGTTCTTTAAAGAAACAGGGGTTTTAGGCGGCGCTAAAATCAAAATTAAAAAGAAGATTCCGTTAGCGGCAGGTCTTGGCGGTGGTAGTGCAGATGCTGCGGCAGTGCTTTTAGGCCTTAATAAGCTTTACGAAACTCAACTTTCTGTTGAAAAATTGGAGAAAATGGCGCTTTCCCTTGGCGCTGATGTTCCGTTTTTTGTTGAGGGCGGAACAAAAAGGGCAGAGGGTATTGGTGAAAAGCTTACAACCTTAAAGCCTTTAAAACATGGATATTTTCTTTTAGTTAAAGCTGAGCAAAAGCCATCTACTGCAGAGATGTATAAAAGACTCGATAGCGAAAGTCATACTAAGCCTGATGTCGATGCGGCTGTAGCTGCACTCGAAAACGGGGATATTAAGTTTTTGGCAGGTCTAATGGATAATTCGTTTTCAGCGGTATGGAATAACAGTAAAATAAAAACAATGCTCTGTAGTTTAGAAGCAGACTGTGTATCTCTTTCAGGTAGCGGACCTACTTGGTTTGCTTTTTTTACTGATGAGAAAAAAGCAAAGAGTGCATATAAGAAAGTGAAATGCCAAAAAATTGAATGCTATTTAACTACAGTTCAGGATAAATCAATAATTTTTGAATAATTATTTTAAAAACAGACAATATTCTTCTTGAAAAAGAGGGGAGTAGTTTGTATGAAAAATAAAATATCTTTTAAAATTTTCAATATTTCATTATGTTTCGGGTTAATATCAGCTGTATTTTTGTCTTTAGCATCTTTTAATGTTTCTTGCGAAGATTTAAGGAAAAATGTTTTGCGGTTACATATAATCGCAAATTCAGATTCGTTGGAGGACCAAAGTCTAAAACTTAAAATCAGAGATGAAATTTTAAATAAAAGTCAAGATTTGTTTGAAAATGTATCTGATATAGAAACCGCTATAAATATAGCTAATAAAAAAACCAAAGATTTTTGCGATATCGCAAATGATGTGATAAGAGAAAACGGCTATGATTATTCAGTGACTGCCCAAATCGGTGATAGCTATTTTGAAACGAGAGAATATGAGGATTTTACCTTGCCGGCAGGATTTTATAAATCACTTATAGTTAAGGTTGGTAAGGCAGAGGGTAAAAATTGGTGGTGCGTTATTTTTCCTGAAATATGCATACCAGCCGCCGCAAAAGGCGACTTAACCGATACAGTAAGTCAGAGTAGTGCAAAGATAGCAAAAGAAAATGAACGCTATATTATGCGGTTTAAGGCTGTAGAGTTTTACGAACGAATAAAAAAAATAATAAAATAGAAAAAAATACTTGCAATTTAGTATGAGTTGTGGTATCATCAATACGTTAACGAATTAGAAAGGGGTGACAATGATGAAGGAAGGTATTCATCCGCAGTATGAAAAGGTAACCGTTAAGTGCGCTTGCGGTGCGGAGTTCGAGACACGCTCTACAAAAAAGGATATCCGTTTGGATATTTGTTCTAAATGTCATCCGTTTTTTACAGGTAAGCAGAAGTTGGTAGACACCGGCGGACGTGTTGACAGATTTAAAAAGCGTTTCAATATGGGCGAATAAACCTTTATCCGCAGTCGCTTTATATGGCGACTGCGATTTTTTTTAAACTGAGGTGCAAAATGAGTCGGTATTTAACTGTATTGGAAGAATCCACAGCAGAATATGTTGAAAAAAGGTCTAGGTTTATAGCAACCCTCAGACATTGCGAAACTGAGGAAGAGGCTAACATTTTTATAGATGAAATGCGTTCTAAATATTGGGATGCAAGGCATAATGTTTTCGCCTATTCAGTAGCCAAGGGAACTCTTTGCAGATTTTCTGATGACGGCGAGCCTCACGGCACAGCAGGCAAGCCAATACTTGATGTTATAAACGGCAACGGAATAACCAATATTGCGATTGTTGTTACCCGTTATTTCGGTGGTGTTTTATTAGGTACAGGCGGTTTGGTAAGGGCGTATTCCACTTCTTCAAGAGATGCGGTTTTAAACGCCAAGATTGTAGAGATGGTACCATGCACTAGATTTTATATATTATGTGATTATCAAGATCATCAAAAACTGATTTATTTAATAGAGGGTGAAAACGGAGTAATAGAAAGTACCGAGTTTACAGATAAGGTAAAGGTTTCGTTTGTGTTCAAGGATTTGGAAAGTGAGAACTTTTTATCAAAACTTACAGAGGTGTTTTCTGCAAGATTAAATGCAGTTGAAACAGAAAAATGTGTATTTCCTTATGAAATTTCAAAAAAATTGTAAAAAATAAAGGTATTTTGTGTTGTTTTTCTAATAACATTATTGAAGGGGGTAAGGATATGACTGTAAGAGAGCAAACAGAATATAATGAAAGGCTGTTTTTATCGGCAAGTGCCATGCTGTCAGAAAACAGCAAGGGCAGAAAAGAAACCGAAAAGAAATGTAACCTAAGAACTGATTTTCAGCGTGACCGTGACCGAATAATTCACAGTAGAGCGTTCAGAAGACTAAAGCATAAAACACAGGTTTTCTTATCACCTGAATCTGACCATTACAGAACACGTCTTACCCATACTTTAGAGGTATCTCAAATAGCGCGTACTATAGCGCGTGCTCTTAGACTTAACGAGGATTTAACAGAAGCGATAGCTCTAGGTCACGATTTAGGGCATACACCCTTTGGTCATGCGGGCGAAAGAGCTATTGACGATTTAGTTGATTTCAAATTTACTCATTATGAACAGAGTGTTCGTGTGTGTGAAAAATTGGAAAAGGGAGGCAAAGGACTCAATCTAACCTTTGAAGTTATTGATGGTATTGCTAATCACACAAGCGGTGAATGGGCAAAAACACTTGAAGGCAAAATTGTAAGATATGCTGATAGAATAGCTTATATTAACCATGATATAGATGATGCTGTGCGCGGAGGAATTATTTCTGAAAATGATATACCGCGAGAAATTATAGATGCTTTGGGTAATACAAAAAGTGAAAGAATAAGCGGTCTTGTAAATTCAATTGTGAATAATAGCGGTACTGATATAATAATGGATTCTCTTACACAAGAGTACTATAATAAACTGCATACATTTTTATTTGAAGCGGTATATAAAAATCTTGACGCTAAGTTTGAAGAAACAAAGGTTTCTGGTCTTATGGAAGGACTTTTTAAGTATTATCTCAAAAATACGAGTAAAATGCCTAATGAATATATTAATATTTGCGAAACCGAGGGAGTAACAAGAGCGGTTGCAGATTATATTGCGGGTATGACCGATCATTATGCTACAATGGTTTATTCAAATATTTACATTCCAAAAGCTTGGAATATTTAAAAATTGAAAGGGGGCGGTTTTAATGGCAATACCTGAGGATGTTATAAATGAAATTAAGTATAGAAATGATATAGAAACTGCTATTTCACAGTATGTAAATTTAAAACGAAGAGGCAAAAATCTTGTAGGTCTTTGCCCGTTTCACAGTGAAAAAACTCCCTCTTTTACGGTTTATCCCGAATCATCGTCCTTTTATTGCTATGGCTGTCATGTTGGCGGTGATGTATTTACATTTACGGGACTTATAGAAAATCTTGATTATATTGAATCGGTAAAGCTGTTAGCTGAGCGGTCAGGCGTTACTCTGCCACAGGATGGCTATGATGATTCGATGATAAGGATTAAAAATACTATTCTTGATATTAATAAAGAAACGGCGCGATTTTTTCACAGTTATTTAATGTCACCTGAAGGCAAGTGGGCGCTCGACTATTTTCTGTCACGAGGACTAACAATTAGCACGATTAAGCATTTTGGGTTGGGAGCTGCCCCTGATAGTTGGGATGCTCTTATAAATCACTTAAAGTCTAAGGGCTTTTCTATAAATGATATGTATACTGCCAATGTTATAGGAAAAAGTCAACGAGGCAGTTATTACGACCGTTTCAGAAAGCGCTATATGTTCCCGATAATTAATATCAGAGGTAATGTGATAGGTTTTAGCGGTCGCGCAGTACCGGGAGAAGAAAAAACAGGCGGTAAATATGTTAATACCTCTGATACACCTGTTTATAAGAAGAGTGAAAACTTATTTGGAATTAATTTTGCAAAGGTTGCTTGTTCTGAAAGAATTATTCTTGTTGAAGGTAATATGGATGTTATATCTCTTCATCAGGCAGGGTTTACAAATGCGGTAGCCCCCCTTGGAACTGCATTTACAAGTGAACAGGCTAATCTCATTGCAAGATACACTAAGGAAATAGTGCTGATGATGGATAGTGATACGGCGGGGCAAAAAGCAATAAAAAAGGCTTCGCAGTTACTTGAAAACACTGGTCTTAGTGTAAGAGTGGTTATAATTCCTGATGGCAAGGACCCTGATGAATTTATTAAAAAAAGCGGTCCTGAGCGTTTTAGAGCCTTACTAGAGGGCGCTGTCAGTGATATTGAATATAAATTGCTTATGGCGGCAGAGGGGGTCAATCTCGACAGCGATGACGGAAAACTGCAATATTTATCCCGCGCGGCTGAGGTGATAGCCTTAGATGACGATGTAATGACAAGGGATATTTATATTGGCAGACTTTGTGAGAAATATGGTGTATCTCGAACAGCACTCACCTCAAAGGTAGATGATTTACGCCGAAAACACAATAAATATAAGCAAAATAAAGAAATTTCAGAAGCACTTAAAATCAGGACTTCCTATGAAGATATAAATCCTGAAAGGCGGATTTCTCCGAAGGCCGCCGCGGCAGAGGAAACGGTAATTGCAGTTCTTATGCAGCATCCCGATTTTTATGTAGATATTAAAGAACTTTTACCGCCCGACAAAATGGTGACAGCTCTTAATAAAAGAATTTACAGTATTTTGGACGATATATTAGTTTCGGGCAGAACACTTGATATTTCGGCTTTTGCAGAAAAACTTATACCTGCTGAGCTTGGATATCTTGTAGCTCTTGCAAACAGTGAAAAAGCGGGAAAAAACGCTAAAACTGTATTAAAGGATTGCATCGAGGTAATATTAGAAGAAGAAAGCCGACTAAATGCTCCTGATATCAAAGAAGCATCAGTTGAAGACTGGGCTTCTAATCTTCAAGATATAATCAATAAGAAAAAGAAAGGTAATTGAAGAATATGGATAGCAAGAAAAAGGAAAAAAATCTTAACGAGGTTTTAGAGGACCAAATTGAAAACGAAGAAAAAAGTATTACTATAGACGACATAGAAAATGCTCCTGATGATTTGGATGAACTTTTTTCAGAACCACCTACTCTTGAACTTGATTTTGATGAAGAGCCTACAGACGATGAACTAAAGCTTGAAGAAATGGACGTAGATAAGCTTAGCGAAGAGGATATGGCTTTTGATAACATTTCTCTTGATGACCCTGTTAAAGTTTATCTTCGCGAAATTGGTAGAGTACCGCTTCTTTCTTCCGATGAGGAAATAGAACTTGCAGTTAAAATTACTGAGGGAAATGAATATGCAAAACAGCGTCTTACAGAGGCTAACCTTCGTCTTGTTGTAAGCATTGCTAAGAAGTATGTTGGCAGGGGTATGTATTTCCTCGATCTTATTCAAGAGGGTAACGTAGGTCTTATAAAAGCGGTTGATAAGTTTGACCACACAAAAGGTTTTAAATTTTCCACTTATGCTACTTGGTGGATAAGACAGGCTATTACGCGTGCTATAGCCGATCAGGCAAGAACTATCCGTATTCCTGTTCATATGGTAGAAACGATTAACAGACTTAAAAAAATACAAAGTCAGCTGTTGCATGAAAACGGTTTCGAACCCAGCGAAGAGTTAATTGCTGAAAAAATGGATTTACCTGTAGAGCGTGTGCGTGAAATTATGCGCGTAGCGCAAGAGCCAGTTTCTATGGAAACACCTATAGGTCCTGAGGAAGATTCAAGACTTATGGACTTTATTCGCGATGAAGATGCATTAGCTCCTGATGAAGCAGCTCTCAAAACAATTACTAACGAAGATATTGACGGTGTACTAAAAACACTTACACCTAGAGAGGAATCTGTAATCAGACTTCGATTTGGTCTTCAGGACGGCAGATGCCATACTTTAGAAGAGGTTGGCGCTGAATTTAATGTTACACGTGAGCGTATCCGTCAGATTGAGGCAAAGGCTTTAAGAAAGCTTCGTCATCCTGTACGCAGTAATAGATTTAAGGACAGATAATTTTTTTGATTTGAGAGGAATATTAAGGATGCAAATTTCATATAAAACTAATGGAGTATGTTCTCGAGGAATTATAGTTGATGTTGAGGACGGTATTGTAAAAAAGGTTAAGTTTCAAGGCGGTTGCAGCGGAAATACGCAAGGTGTAGCGGCTCTTTCAGAGGGTATGAAGGTTGAAGATGTCATCGAGAAGTTACAGGGAATTAAATGTGGCTTCAAAAATACCTCTTGTCCTGCACAACTTGCAGAAGCTTTGAAGCAAAATTGCCTTAAGAGGTGATAAATTTGTATTCAGATAATGATATTAAAATTGCGGGCGACAAGCCCTCATTGGATATAAAAAGGAATAAAGAAACGACTTTGCAGACAAGCAGTCTTGATAAATTACTTGTAAAAAAAGCAAAGGCATGGGGTAAAGCAGTAGCTATAAAATTTATTGAGGATGCAAAAATATCAGAAAACAGTCTTGAGAACAATGCTAATACCGATATGTTAGTGCATAGAAGGATGCTTTTGTCTTTTACTGCAACTGTGGGCTTTGAGCAATTCGGTGGTGACGATACGGTGGATGGTATTGCACAAAAAAGTTTTATTGATACCCTAAAGCAAAAGTCTCCCGAAATTTATAAGACATCAGAGGACACAGGCGCATTCTCGTTTTATTACTTAGCTTTCAGACGCGGCGGCGAGGTTGACCGCAGAATAGGGCAGACATTTGCAATGCTTTGCTCGCACGATGGAGACCCCATTTTCCAAGAACTAGGCGAAGCGCTTTATTGCTGGTTTTTATCGGTAGTAAAGGATTGTGCAAAAGAATGTGAGATAATTTGATTAAACTTTTCCTTTCTGTTTCATAGAATGATATAGTATGTTATTTTATGTACAGAAAGGATTTTTTTATGCCTACTATTTATCTTAGTCCCTCGACGCAGGAATTTAATCCCTATAACGGCGGCGGTAATGAGGAATATTATATGAACCTTATTGCTGATGCTATGGAACCGTATCTTGCGGCAAGCGGAATTAATTATGTGAGAAATACCCCTGAAATGACAGCGGCAAGTTCTATTGCGGCTTCTAATATGGGTAACTATGATCTGCACTTAGCATTGCATTCGAATGCTACAGGCACGGGTGATGGCAGCCGTAGAGGCAGTGAAGTTTATTATTATCCTACAAGCGTTAAGGGCAAAAGATTCGCCGATATTGCCGCTAAAAACCTGCAACTGATTTATCCTTTGCCGGATTCGGTAATAACTGTGCCTACAACCTCTTTAGGCGAGGTAAGACGTGTAAGGGCGCCTGGAGTGTTGATAGAACTAGCATACCACGATAATCCTGAGGATGCTGATTGGATAAGAAATAACATAGAGGCAATAGCCGCAAACTTGGTTTATTCATTAACTGAATATTTCGGTATTCCGTTTAATACTCCGCAGAATATTTTTACAGCCTCTGTAGCAACACAAGGCTCCAATCTTAATATCAGAAATTCACCATCGATGATGGGGCAGATAATAGGCAGAATACCAAACGGAGCAGAGGTTACTGTTTACTCAATAAATGGAGAATGGGCGGTTGTAACATATAATGGAATTACAGGCTACGTAAGCCGAAGATATCTACAATATTAAAATTAAAAGCGGTCGAAATTCGACCGCTTTTTTGTATATTTTAAATCTAAAATATAATAATATCTAAAGGTGATGAAAATGGGAATTATTCAGTGTGCAGAGGAGTGCAAATTTCAAGAGGAGGGATATTGTTGTTTTGAAAAATGCGGAATGGTTGCAAATATCGACAGTGAATGTCCTTACTATATTCCAAAATCATTTAATAACCGAAATAGCCTGTTTAAGACTGACAGCGCCGATAAGCTCTAAGGAATCGGGGCAGGAGGAAATCTGCTTAATACAAGCTTTTGGCAATACGCATTTTGTAAATCCAAGCCTTGCGGCTTCGTTTATTCTCGCTTGTGCTCTCGGCACTGAGCGAAGCTCACCCGAAAGACCGATTTCACCGAAGGCTATAAGCTTTTCATCTATCGGAATATCGTGAAGACCTGAAACTAATGAGAGCGCAACGCTTAAATCTGCAGCAGGCTCGTCAAGACGCATACCTCCAACAATGTTTACATAAGTATCAAGATTTGAAAAATTAAGACCAATTCGCTTTTCTAATACAGCAATCAGTAAATTGAGTCGGTTATAGTCAAAGCCTGTTGCAGTTCTTCTTGCATTTCCGAATCCGCTTGGAGTTACGAGTCCCTGAACTTCGGCAAGAATAGGTCTTGTACCTTCCATAACACAAGTAATGCAACCACCAGAAACATCAGTCATTCTGCCTGATAACAGCATTGCAGAGGGGTTTTCAACCTCAACAAGACCTTTTTCGGTCATTTCAAATACACCGATTTCGTTAGTAGAGCCAAAACGGTTTTTAATACCCCTTAAAATTCGGTAGGACTGATTGCGTTCTCCCTCGAAATAAAGTACAGTGTCAACTATATGCTCCATAACCTTAGGACCTGCAATATCGCCGCCTTTGTTTACGTGTCCTACTATGAAAATGGGTATTGAAAGTTTTTTGCCCGTTTTGAGCAGCATATTTGTTGACTCTCTTACCTGAACTATGCTGCCTGGGGAAGAAGTAAGCTCGGCTATGGACATTGTTTGAATAGAGTCAATCATAACAACGTCAGGCTTCGAGGAGTGAATATAATCGCAGACTGCCTTGGTGTCGGTTTCGGTCATAATAGAAACATTATCACTTTCAACACCTAAACGTGATGCGCGCAATTTAATCTGCATAGCAGATTCTTCGCCCGAAACATAAAGAATGTTATGCTTTTTTTGTAACGAATTGCAAACCTGCAACAGAATTGTGGATTTGCCTATGCCTGGATCACCGCTAAGTAGTACCACCGAGCCTTTAACAATTCCTCCGCCAAGCACTCTGTCAAGCTCGGAAATATCGGTTTTAAAACGTGGCTCATCAGAAAAGTTTATTTGAGAAAGCGGTTTTGCAGTGGCAGTTGTAATTCCGCTTAGAGAACTACCGGAGTATAGTGGTGCCGAAATTTGTTCCTCAAAGGTATTCCAAGCGTTACAGGAAGGGCATTTTCCAAGCCATTTTGCAGATTCATATCCGCATTCGTTACAAACATATACACTCTTAATTTTCGGTGACATTTTAAATCTCCTTATTATTACTGTAAAAATCTAAAATTCCGCAATAAATGCAGAAAGCCATTTTATTTTGATATTCTTCGTTTTTGAGTAGCTCAAGTTCGGCTTTATTACTTAAAAAACCGCATTCAACTATAATAGCGGGAACGGTTGCGTTATGTAAAATATAAGTGCTAGAGGTTGACTGCTTATTAACCCTTGTATTTTCTGGTTGGATTTTTTCAACGATAGAATTTTGTATTGAGTCTGCCAAAACTTTAGAATCATCGACTTTATTACTATAAAAAATTTGTGAGCCTCGCGCGGCAGAGGTTGTGAATTTATTAAGATGAATACTTATAAAAACCGCATCATCATATTTTTTCATTAATTGCAAGCGATTATTTAAATCGCTTTTTTTCTTTCTGGGAATTTTATCATTACTGTTACTCTCTGTTGAGCTGTCATCAGTACGTGTCATAATAACCTCAAAACCGCTTTGTTTAAGCATTTTTTCTAAAGTAAGAGTAATATTTAGGTTTATATCTTTTTCCACCGTACCATCATTTGCAACAGCTCCGCCGTCAAACCCGCCGTGGCCTGAGTTAGCCAATACTATACTTTTTTAGTATTCTTGCATAATTTGTCGTATTTTGAGTGGTTATTTTCACTAAATTTTCCACTCGATTTTAATTTCTCTCTTTCCACTCTTTTGGAGTTTTCCAATGAAGATTTTACTTATAAATTCATCGGCAACCTCGAATGTAAGAGTGTCAATTTTTCGGTACTTTTCGAGTACCTGACTAGTATCCATTTTTGTTTCGCCGCCCGATAGTGCGGTGAGTTTTGATTTCAAAATTACGATGCGTTTTTCTGTATCTTCGGATTCCTTTTGATAGCTTTCTCGGTATTTTGTAAACTCCTCTACGCTGATGAGACCGTCTAATTTATCGGTGTACATCTGAGCCATTCGGTTATCATTTCGCTTTACCTTTTCTTCGAGCTCAGCAATTTGCGATTCTAATGTTTTAGCACCGTTCTTTTTCCTTTTAGGTGCATCTAACTTTCCAATCTGCTTTTCATCGTAGTATTTATCGAGCAACTTATTGATTTCATCTACTACGATTTGCTCCAGCTCATCAAGGCGAATACTGTGTGCGTTTTGGCAAACTCCGTTAGTGGTTTTACGAGTTCTGCAAGAAAGGTAGTTATATCTGCC
>JAZNJT010000094.1:0-2687 GCA_045578145.1 Acutalibacteraceae bacterium | reverse complement strand
CACACATCCGTTTTCACAAGCCCAGTAGAGTACATTGGACTTCGGAAGACCTGTACCGGTGATTTCTCCGGTCTTTACATTTTTGATCGTTTCTGCAAGATAGTCGCGGATGTTCACAACGTCAGATCCGGCGATTTCCTTCGGTTCTTTGGTTCTGAGAAGCTCCATCATAGCATTGATTTTGTCTTTGCCGTCAACACCTTCCATGTAGATTTCAGCGGAGTTTTCTACATAGTAGCCATACTTTTCATAGAGAGATTTAATGGCGTCGATAAGAGTCATACCCTTGAGCTGGTAGTAGGCAGCCATTTCACAGATAAGCATAGAAGCATTTACAGCGTCCTTATCTCTTACATATCCGCCTGAAAGATAGCCATAGCTTTCTTCAAATCCGAAAATGTATCTGTTTTCTTCGCCCTTGTCTTCGAGGAAGCCAATCTGTTCGCCGATAAACTTAAAGCCTGTGAGAACATCAATGATTTCAACGTTGTAAGCCTTACCGATTTCATTGATGATATCAGTTGTAACAATAGTCTTAACTGATACTGGATTTGCAGGCATAGTACCTTTTATAGTTCTCTGTGAACAGATGTATTCAAGAAGAAGTGCGCCTACTTCATTACCTGAGAAGAGAACAAATCCATCTTCTGACGGAACTGCAATACCTACACGGTCACAGTCAGGGTCAGTAGCAAGAAGGAGGTCAGGTTTAACTTCTTCACATTTTTTGAGTCCGAGTTCAAGTGCTTCCCTGATTTCAGGATTTGGATATGGACAAGTTGTGAAGTTGCCATCAGGCATTTCCTGCTCAGCAACAACAGTAACATCTGTGATACCGATTTTTGAAAGAATTGTGCGTACAGGCTTGTTTCCTGCACCATTAAGAGGAGTATAAACTACCTTTAATCCGCTTGAAGCACATAAATCTGTATTAATTCCCTGAGCGATAACACATTCAAAATATCTGTCGATAACGTTCTGACCAATATATTCAATAGTGCCATCAGCAAGCTTTTCATCGAAAGAAACAATCTTGTAACCATTGAACATATCAAGCTCATTGATTTTTTCGAGTACAATTTCTGCACCCTTTAAAGTAATCTGACAGCCATCATCGCCATAAACCTTATAGCCGTTATATTTAGCAGGATTATGACTAGCAGTAACAACAATACCAGCCTGACATTTAAGCTCTCTTACAGCAAAAGAAAGCATAGGAGTCGGCATAAGCTCATTATAAATATATACCTTGATTCCGTTAGCAGCAAGAACTGCGGCAGCATTTTTTGCGAAAACATCTGATTTGATTCTGCTGTCATAAGCAATTGCTACGCTTGGATTTGTGTATTCCTGATTAACATAATTTGCGAGACCTTGAGTTGCACGACGAATAGTGTAAATGTTCATACGGTTAGTACCTGCACCGATAACGCCTCTTAAACCACCTGTGCCAAATTCAAGATCACGATAGAATCTATCATTTATAGCTTCGTTATCACCTGATATGCTTTTAAGCTCAGTCTGAAGATCTGAATCTTCGTCAGCATTTTTACACCAAAGTTCGTATAATTCAATTTCTGACATTAGAAAGCCTCCTAAGTAAAAATATACATTCATTATAACATATATTTTCCATTTTGAAAAGGGGGTAAAACAAATTTTTTTATTTTTCTAATACAAAATATGAAAATAAAACTTTGAAAATCGGAATTAGCTTTATATAATGTATAAAAGCGAGAGAAATATACAAAACCTAAAGGGGTATAACAAAAATTGACAAAAAAGAAAAGAAAATCGCAAATTTGTTTTGTAGTTTTGCGGTGTTGACAACCCCACTAATAAATGCTATAATAATAAAGCACTCGACGAGAGCGAGTGAAAGACAGTAACTTAAAAAGGTTAAGCAAAAAGAAGTAAAGCGAAGCGGAAGCAGAAACCGAATGAGAACAAGTCGGAGTAAAAGAAGCGGAAGGTGAGCATGAAAAAAGAAAGTTAAAAAAACTTTTGAAAAAAGCTTGACAAAGAAAAGAAACTGTGATATAATTGAAAAGCTGTTTGAGAAGAACAGCTAACAGCATCTTGAAAATTGAACAATGTACGAATATAACACGACCCTTGAAATTCCTTTTTGAGATAAAGAAGGAAAATTAAGAAAAGTCAGAGAAGACTAAAAAACACACAAGCAGTAATAACGCAAGCGTTATGAACAGGATTGATATCACAGGGTGTAAAAGCTCTATGACATACAACTTTAATAAAGAGTTTGATCCTGGCTCAGGACGAACGCTGGCGGCACGCCTAACACATGCAAGTCGAACGGAGATATTTGGATTTATTCGAATATCTTAGTGGCGGACGGGTGAGTAACACGTGAGCAACCTGCCTTTGAGAGAGGGATAGCTTTTGGAAACGAATGGTAATACCTCATAACGTATAACTGAGGCATCTCAGATATACCAAAGATTTATCACTCAAAGATGGGCTCGCGTCTGATTAGCTAGATGGTGAGGTAACGGCTCACCATGGCGACGATCAGTAGCCGGACTGAGAGGTTGAACGGCCACATTGGGACTGAGACACGGCCCAGACTCCTACGGGAGGCAGCAGTGGGGAATATTGCACAATGGGGGAAACCCTGATGCAGCGATGCCGCGTGGAGGAAGAAGGTTTTCGGATTGTAAACTCCT
>JAZNJT010000093.1:0-2242 GCA_045578145.1 Acutalibacteraceae bacterium | reverse complement strand
AATCAGTTCATCATATTGCTTGTTTTCTGCCATTGTTGCAATGGAGTCTATTTTATGCCTGAAATTATGTCTTTCTATGCGGAAAGCTTCTTCGGATAAATTTATTTCGGCAATACGTTCTCTCATATTTGAAATCTGGAGCTTTAATATGTTTTCCTGCTCATTGGCAAAATGTAATTCTGCCTGATGCTTCAGCGTTATGAAAATATTGATATACAAAACAGGCATTAACACAAACAATAAAATTGCAAGCGGTAAGTATTCAGGTCTGTCTGTAATAATAGTCGGAAAGCTCATTACAAGCACCAGTACAACATAAAATACTCCTCCGATGGCAGCAAATGCGTACCAACCTTTTTTCGTATGCTTTTGTATCTCCAAAAATGCAGCTCTGAATTTTTTGGCAACAAACCATTCAAACAAAGGAAAAGCAATAAGCCTTGAAAGAAACATAAAAATAAAGTTGTCGCCGGGCAAATAATAATCTAAGATGTAGGTAATATATATGATTTCAAGCGAAATGGTATCTACTACGCAGAAAGTAAACAAAAACCTTCCGTCACGGTATTTTGCAAGAAACCAAAAGAATATAAGACTCGGAAGCGTACAGGTAAGAAGCACTATCTCTCCGCACTTTTCAGGTCCGAGAATAAAAAAACAAGCCAGATTAAATATAGCAAGCGGAACCATTGCAATTATGGTAAGCGTCATAGCCTTTTTCTTCGGGTATCTGGACTCATAAAGAAACATAAACAGGATGAGTACATGAACCAAAGACCATATAACAGATAATTCTCGAAATATTGTCATATTCTGCTTTCCTCCTTAAACCAAAAATCTATCCACGCTGAGCGAACATCAAGGCAGGCGGACTTTGGCAGGAATAAAATGTTTTCATTCCGAAAAACCAAAGAATCTTTTTTTACGGAACTGACATGATACAAGTTTACCAACATACTGCTTCCGCAAAGGAAAAAAGAATTATCGCATAACAGTTCTTCTACTGCTTTTGAAAATCCTGTGCGGATAGTTGTGCTCTCTAACGTGCTTCCGTCTGCAAGATGATATACGATTGCTTTTCTGACAAGCTCTGCATAGACGATTTTTTCATACGAAAGTCTTGTAATACCTTCGGAAGTTTTTACTATAAAACTTTTTTCTTTGGATGAAATGTGTTCGGCTATATCATCAAGTGTGTTAAAAAGCTCGCTTTCTGCAACGGGTTTTAGGATATAGTTCGTAGCTTTTGCTTTGTAGGAATCTATCGCAAATTCATCATTTGATGTAAGATATATTATTTTTCCTTTGACACCTTGCCTGCGTAATTCAACACCAAGCTCAATGCCATTCATACCGGGCATAACTACATCAAGTATAAAAGCATCAAACTCACAGCTTTTGTTGATTGCGTCAAGCAAATTTTCAGCATTGGCAAATTCTGAAACAGTAATATTTCTGCTGGAATTTTGTTTTATGTACTCATTCAAGAGAGAAATAATTTGTGATCGACATATCATATCGTCATCACATACAGCAATTTTCAAATCCATCACCTCACAACCATTTTTATAATTATAACATAAAAATCGTATTTTGTCGATATTTCGGGAGAATTTTAATTAATTTCGTTACTTTTGAAATAAAACCAAGCAAAGAATTTTACACACTCAAATAAATTTAGTGCAAAAAGTGTCAAAATTAGTGCAGGGCAACAAAAGTATAATATAAATATGGTAAAATAAGATAAATAATTATGTGTTTTATTTTCGCTTAAAGGGGTGGTTGTTTGATAAGAAAAATTTTTTGCAGTGCTGCAAAGCATACCGCAGTTTTTGCTGTCGTGCTGTTTGTGCTGTGGCTGCTTCTTTTTCTGTCGGCTCTGATACCTAATGACGCAATTCAGGATAATATGGAAAAGAGTGCTAATACATTCAAAGAGCATAGCACGTATGAATTTGTAAATGGTAACAGTTTCAATTCTATTTCAGATTACTATGCTGATGCTCTTTGGCTGAATATCGCATGGAATATAGGCGAAGGAAACTCGTTAAAATCCGTAATTCAAACCGATTACTACGATGGAGAAGGTCTTGGCGAAAATGCAGGTCTTTATCTTACGATAACTGAGAATAAAGCGCCAAATACCGACTACACACGCTACTGGCACGGAACTTCAATGTTTATTCGGCTCGGACATCTATTTACCGATGTTGAGGGAATAAAACTAATCGGATTTATCGCT
>JAZNJT010000092.1:0-11767 GCA_045578145.1 Acutalibacteraceae bacterium | reverse complement strand
TTATATTTAAAGTAGATGAGTTTAAAGTTCTTTTAGGATTTGTTAAATCTAAGCTTCATAGATAAAATTGTTTATAAAAACCTTTTATGATATATCATAAAAGGTTTTTATAGTTAAAACATAAGATGCTTGCGGTTTTTGGATAAGCAAAATATAATATATAATAATAAACTTAAGAATAATCGGCAGGATGAATATATGATAAGAAGATATAAAAGTGCATATTTATCGCCAATATTTGTAATAGCGGTTTTTGGGCTGTTCTTTTATTTGAATGGCTTTTTTCCGTTTGGAAATCACAGTGTTTCGTGGTGTGATATGACACAGCAGGTAATACCGCTTTGGTGTGATTTTAAGGATATTCTGTCAGGTAAGGATGGGTTCCTTCTAAATCTTCAAAACGCGGGCGGAATGAACTTTTTAGGGGTATTCTTTTTCTTTTTATCTTCGCCGTTTACATTTTTAGTTGTGTTTTTTGATAAATCAGATATACCTTTGTTTATGAATATAGTTTTAATTCTAAAGCTGTGTTGCGTATCGGCAACCTCTGCTGTTTATTTTGAAAAGCGCTTTGCCTCACTGTCTTGTACTTTTAAAATTCTGCTTTCTATAAGCTTCGCCTTCTGCGGATATTCAATGATGTTTTATCAAAACATTATATGGCTTGATATAATGTATCTTTTCCCTATTTTAATGCTTGGTATACACTCGCTTTGCGAAAAGGGCAAGCCTTGGTTGTTGATATTTTCGTTAAGCGCTATGGTAATAGTAAACTTTTATATCAGTTATATGATATTTTTATTTTTAATTCTTTATTTCGGCATGTATGCGTTTTACTATAGGGCAAAGAATATAGAGGTTTTCATAAGGCTTGCAGTATCTGTAATCATATCACTTTGTATAAGCGCAATGGTTTGGTTGCCAAGCTTTATGCAGTATACCTCTTCGGGCAGAAAAAGCAGTATTTTAGAGGGACTAATGCAATCTGACTTTTTTACTGTTGGTGAAACCTGTGTACCGATATTACTTTCATCAAGCCTTATTTTTGCGGTTCTTGCAGTTCTCTTACCTCAGCTTGAAAGCAAAAGCAGAGAAATTAAAATGAGTGTAACATTGTTTTTTACAATGTGTATACCTATTTTTATCGAGCCTGTTAACCGTATGTGGCATACAGGAAATTATATGTCTTTCCCTGTAAGATATGGGTTTATTACAATATTTTTAGGCTTTATTGTTTGCGCGCAAGGCTTATGTGCTTTTAAAAACCACGACAAAGGAAAGCTTAGCTTTACGATAGCATCAATTATATTTGGGTTGTTTACAGGCGGTTTTGTTTTAGCCTATGCGAAAGAAAATATAAGAACTCTTTCTCATTATGCTCAGTCGCTTTGGGGTACTAGAGAGTCATACCATGGAATACTTGTAATATTTCTTATACTTTTGTTTTCTGCAATTATGGTGATTGCATTTGCCAAAAAAGGATTAGTTTCAAACAGAATATTATCAGTTTTCCTTGCGATAACTGTATTTTATGAAGCTTATGCTTCGCTGATGATTTATATTTCTCCTACTAAAAACAGTCTTGATATAAAAGATTATACTGCTTTTTGCGAGCTTGAAGATAAAATAGAAGATGACAGCTTTTATAGGGTTAATATGTATGAAAAGCTTATTGATGCTAATATGACAGGTGCTATAGGATATAATAGCCTTGGACATTATACCTCGCTTACCGACAGCAATTATATGAATGCGGCGAAAAGCCTTGGCTACAGTGGATATTGGATGGAAATAGGCAACTGGAACGGTAATATTATAAGCGATGCCTTAATGGCGGTAAAATACAAAATAGACCAAGAAGCAGTGGGCTACAGTATAGAGAAAACCCCCGCATCGTTAGGGTTACTTATACCGTCTGACTGCAGTTTGCCGAGGGAAATAGAAAAAAAAGACCGCGCAGTAGCTATAGGTGAAATTTTTACCGAAATGTTCTCACTAAAAAACAGTCCTGTTGTAAGCTATGATATTACCTACACTAAGGACTGTGAGTATAAAAAGACAGACTCGCTTCACACTTTAACAGAGCTTGGCAGTAATAACAGCATTGTATACAATATTTTTGTAAAAGGAGAGCAAACCTTATATTTTGATTGCTTTAACGGTGGTTCAAACAACCTTGAAGAGCCGATCAATAAAAGTTTTTCGGTATATGTAAACGGTATTGCGGTCTCTCAGGTTTATCCGTCGCAGAACAATAACGGTATGTTAGAGCTTGGCACATTTAAGGATGAGTCGGTTACGGTACTACTACAGCTTAATAAGAGTGTTTCATGTTATTCTTTTGGAGTTTTCGGTTTTGTGTTAGATGAAATCAGAGCGGTAGCAGAAAATTATAATAGCCTTCCAATAGAATTGAAGGGTAATAGTATAAAAACTTCAATACCTGATGATTATTCGGGTGAGATGTTTATTTCACTACCGTTTAATGATGGGTATAAAATAACGCTTAACGGTAAAAAAATTGATTATAAAAGATGTCTTACAGGGTTTACGGCTATTAACGTTAAAAGCGGCGGGGAACTTAAAATCAGCTTTGTTCCGCCAATGCTTAAAGCAGGTCTTTTGTTGAGTTTAGTAGGTATAGCTTTGTTGGTTGGATTAGTTTTATTTAACCGAAAATTGAGTGATTTTCATAAGATTATCGAAAATTGCATTTTTGGATTGTTTGTATTTGTTTTTGCAGTATTCCTGACTGTTATATATATAATACCAATATTATTAAACTTAACTTCTTAAAATGGGGGCAGATAAATATGTTAATTGATTTTCACACACATTGTTTTCCCGATAAAATAGCCGAAAAGGCAATAGAAAAGTTATCCTTTCTTTCGGGCGGATTAGAGCATAGCACTGACGGCACTCTACAAGGTTTAAAAGGCTCTATGCAAAAATACGGAGTGGATATTTCGGTAGTTCTCAATATTGCCACCAACGAGCATCAACAGCAAAGTGTTAATGAGTTTGCAGAATCAATAGACAATAAAAAGGACATCATTTCTTTCGGTTCGGTTTTTCCATTTGCAAAGAATTTTGAGGAACAGCTTGAAAAAATTAAGGAAATGGGGCTTAAAGGTGTAAAGCTTCATCCTGATTATCAAGGCTTTTTTGTGGATGACGAAAAAATGAAGCCACTTTATAAAAAGATATCAAAATTAGGTCTTATAACGGTTTTTCATGCGGGTATGGATTACGGCTTTGCTCCGCCTTATTGCTCAACACCCGAAAGATTGTCAAGGGCACTCAGGTGGTTCGATTCACCTGTTGTAGCGGCGCATTGGGGCGGAATCAATTGTAACGAGGGCGTATTAGAGCACTTGTGTGGCAAAGATGTTTATTTTGATACATCCTTCGGTTATTCTATGATGCCTCGTTATTATGCACTTAAGATATTAGAAAAGCATACACCCGATAAAATGCTTTTTGGAACAGATACACCTTGGCATACACCTCAAATGGAACTAAGACTTCTTGATAATTTAGGTCTTGGCGATAATGATATGGAAAAAATCACATCAGGTAATGCTAAAAAACTATTAGGCATATAAAAAACAGCCATTTTATGAATGGCTGTTTTAATTTTAAATTTCAAATCCTAATATCATACCGCCTCGTTCTGCATAAAAACTACAAAGACCCGTGCAGTGTCTTATTTTTATATTACTTCTTGGGAAAACCGAAAGAATCATATTTTTAAAGGTTTCTGCAGCATTAGAATTTTCACAGTGTGAGATACGAAGCTTTCCGCCGCTAAATCCTAGTTTTAAGATTTCTTCCTTTAATGTTTCTAAAGTTCTTTTCTCACCGCGTATTTTATGAACAGACTCTAAATAGCCGTCCTCTGAGGCAGTGCCTATTACACGTATACCTAAAACTCCCGCTATTTTTGCAACCGTACTGCTTACTCTGCCGTTTTTCGCAAGATTTTTAAGCGATTCAAGGGTTACTAAAAGTCTGGTTTTCTTCATATATTCGAAAATTTGAGTTTCTGCATCTTCAAATGTGGCTCCGTTTTCTCTGAGTTCTACAAGCTTTTCAATTATAAGCTCCATTTCAGGACCTGTAGAAAGCGAATCAATTATACAAATTTTAGCATTAGGATTTCCGCTAATATAATCCTCTTTAGCTCGAACTGCTGAGGAATAACAGCCAGAAAGCGAACTTGTGATTGTGATAACGAAAATTTCATCACTACCTTTAAAACTCTCGCTCCAGTCAAATACATTAGGACAGGAAGTAGAGCATTTTTCCTTGCTTGTTGACATATCCTCTACAAGATTTTTTACGTCAAGACTCTCGTTATCGGTATATTCCTTATTACCCAATATGATTTTAAGCGGAACAGAAGCAAAATTTTCTATCTCACTTGTATGCAAATTACTTGAAGAATCGGATATTATCTTAAAACTCATTATTTATTCCTCGTTTCGACCAAAAGATACATCGGTTTTTGAAAAACCGATTATAAGTATTTTAATACTTTTTGTGTTATATGTCAAGAGGTTTTTAAAAAACTTATGTAACAGTTTGTAAAACTTTATGTTGACTTGTATAAACAAATAGGGTACAATTCTTTTTAGGTGATGTGAAGTGAAAATAAACGGAATTGTTGAAGATATCAAAAATTTCAATTTGCCAAAATATAATGAAATCCCAAATGTGGGACTCTATCTTGAGCAAACAGCAAAATATATTTCCGAGTATCTTGAACCTTTACAGCAGTTAGCTCTCACAGGCTCTATGATAAGTAACTATGTTAAAAAGGGTTTGGTTTCAAATCCCATTAAAAAACAGTATAACCGCGAGCAGATTGCTTATCTTATATTTATAGCTATTGCAAAATCAGTTTTGTCTATTGAAGATATAAAACTTACTATTGAAATTCAGAAAAAAAGTTATTCTTCAGAAATGGCATATAATTATTTCGAAACCGAGCTTAAAAATGTTATTAATTATGTTTTTGGCATAGAAAATAATTTGCATGAAATCGGAACAGAATCAACCGAGCAGAAAAAAATGCTCCGCAATATAATTATAACCATAGCCCACAAAGTTTATTTGGAAAAAAGCTTTACAGAAATTAAAAAAGAATTATAAAATATTAAAGCACCGCTTTTGCGGTGCTTTTTGTTTAGGTTTATCTTTCTTCTCTAAAATATGAAAGACCAAGACTCTCAGGCGGTTGATTTTCTTTTTTATCGCGTATACTTGTGATAACCAAAACGATTATAGTTACAACATAAGGAAGCATTTTAAATAATTCTTTATTAGCAAAGCTAACACCTGTAATATAACTGCTTGCAATATAAAGTGCGCCGAAAACTATAGAGCCAATAATACCAAGGTTTGGCTTCCAAACAGTGAAAATAACAAGTGCGATTGCAAGCCATCCGATAGCATCGATACAGTATTCCCAGTTGCCGTGCAGATAATCCATAACAAAGGTAAGTCCGCCAAGACCCGCAATACCGCAACCGATACAGGTTGCTATATATCGGTATAGCGAAACATTAATACCTGCCGCATCTGCCGTAGCGGGATTTTCGCCTACCGACCTTAGATTTAAACCTATTTTTGTTTTAAACAACACATACGATGATATAAGGGCAATAGCAATAGCAATATAGATTAAAATTCCGTGTGAGAAAAGTAACTCACCAACCCAACCCAAATCATCAGCAAAGGGTAAAGGTGCAGTAAAATAACGGCTGCCCTTACTGTAAACAGGACCTGTTTTAGCTATCATAAAGTCAGAAAGTCCTACACCAAAGGTTGTGAGGGCAAGTCCTGTAACGTTTTGATTAGCTCTTAAGGTGACAGTTAAAAAGCTGAATAAAAGTCCACATAAGGCTCCGCCTATAACGGTTGCTAAAATGGGAATTAAAATTGCAAGAAAGGGATTAATATTTCTTTTAACAATATCGAAATAAATATATTCTGCATAGCATCCGCAAGAGGCTCCCACACACATAACACCTGGGATTCCAAGGTTAAGGTGACCGGATTTTTGAGTAATGGTTTCACCTGTTGAGCCGAAAAGAAATGCCATACCAAGTCTAATAGCACTTACAAGAAAGGTTAACATTATTCATTCTCCTTTCTTTTTTTGCTTATAACAAGTTTGTACTGCAAGAAAAATTCGCAACCGATAATAAAGAAAAGAATAATTCCCGTAACAATATCTGAAATAGCGTTAGGTATTCTGAAATCGGTTGAAACTTGTTGGGCGCCCTTTTCAAGAAAAACTATAAGGAATGATGTAAAAATCATAAAAACAGGGTTGAATTTTGCAAGCCAAGAAACCATAATAGCGGTAAATCCTCTGCCACCCGCGGTGGTTGTGCTGATAGTATGGTTAGTACCTGCCACCAAAATAAGACCTGCAATTCCGCATAAAGCACCCGAAACTATAAGTGTTCTTATAATAACTTTTTTAACGTTAATACCAATATATCTTGCTGTGTTTTCGCTTTCGCCAACTACCGAAATTTCATAACCCTGCTTTGTATATTTAAGATAAATATAAACAATGGCAGTTAAAGTGGCTATTATAATTATATTAAGAAGATATGGTTGTCCAAACAGAACAGGGAAGCCGTATTGTGGCAAAGGTGTTAAAACACCAGAGCCGTTTTTAACAAAGGTTTTAAGGAAGAATGCCACTAACTGAATAGCAACATAGTTCATCATAAGGGTGAATAATGTTTCGTTTGTGTTCCAAAGTGCCTTGCAAATCGCAGGCAATAGCGCCCATATAATTCCTGCAAGGATTGATGCTATAACCATAATCAATAAAAGAATAGGTAGCGGCAGCTTATCGCCACAAAACATCATAACAGAAATAGTTGCAAGTCCGCCAACAAGCACCTGTCCCTCAGCGCCGATATTCCAGAATTTCATTTTAAAGGCTGGGGTGACTGCCAAGGCAACACAAAGCAAAATGGCGATATTCTGAAGTAAGCTCCAAACTCTAAGGCTTGAGCCAAAAGCACCCGAAATCATTGAGGAATAAACTTGAATAGGGTTTTTGCCCGTCAGCATCATTATAACAACGGCCGAAACAATAAGTGCTAAAACAACTGCAACAGCTCGTACAGCAAGGTTTAAATACCAAGCCATAGGCTCTCTTTTAACAATTCTTATAGAAAGATTTTTCATAAAACCTTGCCTCCTTACTTTTCAGTTTTTGTCATCAAAAGACCGATTTCTTCTTTAGTAGTTCTTCTGCCGTCCACAATACCTGTAACAGCGCCACCGCCGATAACTAAAATTCGGTCGCAAAGCTCAATCAAAACGTCCAAATCTTCGCCTACAAAAATTATTGCAACACCTTTTTCCTTTTGGGCGTTAAGCAAATTATAAATTGTGTAGGAAGAGTTTATGTCAAGGCCTCTAACAGGGTAAGCTACCATTAAAACTGTGGGTGATGCTGCGATTTCGCGGCCAACAAGCACCTTTTGAACATTACCACCCGAAAGACGTCTTACGGGTGTGTTGGCATTAGGTGTTACAACCTCTAAATCTTCAATAATGTGTTCAGCTAAATCTTTAGGTCCTTTTCTTTCAAGGAATACGGATTTGCCTTTGCGGTAAGACCTTAGCATCATATTGTCAACAATATCCATATTGCCTACGAGTCCCATACCGAGTCTATCCTCAGGTACAAAGGAAAGACGCACACCAAGCTCCCTGATTTGTATAGGCGTTTTATCCCTTAGGTTATCTTCTTCGTTGGTTTTAGGGTTATGATAGATAATTTCGCCGCTTTGAAGCTTTTGAAGACCTGCTATAGCCTCTAAAAGCTCGCGCTGTCCACTGCCTGCAATACCTGCAATACCAAGTATTTCACCCGAACGCGCGGTAAAAGAAATATCATCAAGAACCTTTACACCCTCTCGGTTGATACAGTCAATATTTTTAACAATAAGTCTGTCGGTAGGATTTTTGGGTTCACTTCGTTCAATATTAAGTTCGATTTTTTTGCCCACCATCATTTCGGTAAGTAAACATTCGTTTGTATCGGCGGTTTTAACCGTGCCGATGTATTCACCTTTTCTAAGCACAGCAACCCTATCAGAAAGCGAAAGCACTTCGTGTAGCTTGTGGGTTATAATTATAATAGCTTTTCCGTCTTCTTTCATACGGCGAAGAACATTGAAGAGTTTTTGTGTTTCCTGAGGAGTTAAAACTGCAGTAGGCTCATCGAGAATAAGAATATCAGCTCCGCGATATAAAACTTTAATAATTTCTACAGTTTGTTTTTCCGAAACCGACATTTCATGCACCTTTTTAAAGGGGTCGATTTCAAAACCGTATTTTGAGCTGATTTCTAAAACTTTTTTAGCAGCTTCTTTGATATTGAATTTATGTTTTGTATCAAGACCTAAAATAATATTTTCGGTAGCAGAAAAAACATCAACAAGTTTAAAGTGTTGATGAATCATACCAATTTTAAGGTCAAATGCATCCTTTGGAGAGCGGATTACAACCTCTTTGCCGTTTATAAAAATCTGACCTTCATCGGGGAAATAAATTCCCGAAATCATATTCATAAGTGTGGTTTTACCACTGCCGTTTTCACCTAAAATAGACAAAATTTCCCCGCTGTTAACTTGCAGAGAAACATTTTTATTGGCAACAACCTTGCCAAATGTTTTAGTTATATTTTTAAGCTCAATTGCAGGAATTTTTGACAATATAATCCCTCCGTAAATAAATTTAATTGCTCAAAAATAAATACCTGTAATATTCATTTTTGGGCAATTAAAAAAAGAGTCGAGGCGGAGCGTATGCTCCGCCCTTTAAAATCTTAGAATTTTTCGTTGAGTAGCTTAATTCCGTCAATTCTTACATCGAAGTAAGGAGCTGAACGGGATTCGGACTCGTGGAAGAAACCATCCTTAACAACCTCTGTATCAGGTGTGTAAGCAGCATCGGTATCAACGTCAGCTGTGTAGGTGGTAAGAGCTTTGCCGTCTACTGTGATAAAGCCTTCTTTAGCAGTATCGAAAACATTAATTTTACCGTCTTTGATATCCTTAACAGCAGCTTTAATGGCATCTACAGTACCCTCAGCGGCAACATCTTCGTTAACGCCTGTTAATACAACAGAGCCTTCAGCAATGCCGCCACACCAGTCAGCAGCAATTTTTTCGCCCTTAACAACACAAGAAATAATGTAGTTGTAGTAAGGAGCCCAGTCAATTCTTGAAGAAACAATGAATGTTTCAGGGCAAGAATCGTATGTGCTTCCGTTGTAAGATACGTTAGGAATTCCTGCAGCCTCACAAGCAGAAGGAGCACCCATAGAGTCAGCATGCTGGCTTATGAGCTTGCAATCTCTTGCGATAAGAGCTTCAGCAGCATTCTTTTCTTCTGTTGCATCATACCATGAGCCTGTGAACTGAACGTCCATAGTAACGGTTGGGCAAACAGATTTAGCACCGAGATAGAAAGATGTGTAGCCTGAAATAACCTCTGCATAAGTGAAAGCGCCTACATAACCAATTTTAGCTTCTTCAGCTTTGAATTCACCTGCTTCAATCATCTCGTTAAGCTTCATACCTGCAGCAACACCTGCAAGGTAACGGCCTTCATAGATAGAAGCAAATGCATTGTGATAGTTGTCAAGACCTTCTGTGTGAGCTTTAGTACCTGTTGCATGGCAGAACTGAACATTGGGGAACTCTTTTGCAGCTTTAATCATGAAATCTTCATGACCGAAGGAGTTAGCAAAGATGATATCGCAACCTTGGTCTACAAGGTCTTTAGCAGCGATATAGCATTCGTCACCCTCAGGAATCTGAGTTTTAACAACAACCTGCTCGTCTGACAATCCTGCAACCTCTTGAATCTTATCAACAGCCTGTAGGAAGTTAAGGTCATAAGTAGATTTCTCATCATGTAAGCAGATGAAACCAATTTTGAAATCGTCGGGAATTTCATAATCGGCTTTGAGCTCTACAACATCAATGGGAGCATCACTCATACCAAGTGAATCATCAGATTCGTTTGTGCCGCAAGCTGCAAAGCAGAAAAGCATTGCAACTGCAAGAAGAATTGCGAGAATTTTTTTCATTTTTCATTCCTCCTAAAATTTATGTAAATTTAATTACATCCAATTTAATTATTGAGCCCTGAAAGTTATAGAAGTATCGTCCATACTGTCAATTATCGCAAGAGATTCAACCCTTATACCATTCGCCCTTAAACTGTCGCCGCCTTTTTGAAAGCCTTTTTCAATAGCTATAGCACAGCCAGCAACTGAGGCTTTAGCTTGTCCCAAAATATCAATAAGACCTAAAAGTGCTTTGCCATTTGCAAGAAAATCGTCAATTATAAGCACATTATCGTTTTGAGTTAAGTATTCCTTGCTCACCACTACTGTATAATCAGTGTCGTGGGTATAGGAATGAACAACTGTTGAATACACATCGCCCGATAAATTACCTGTTTTATTTTTTTTAGCAAAAACAACAGGAATATGCATATTAGCAGCAGCACCCACTGCAATCGGGATACCTGAAGTTTCAATGGTCAGAATTTTTGTTATTTTTTCGTTTTCAAAAAGGCGGGTGATTTCCTTGCCCATTTCCATAATAAAATCAACATCCAACTGGTGATTAAGAAAAGAGCCAACCTTTAAAATATGTCCCGGAAGAACAGTGCCCTCATTAATAATTTTTTCTTCTAAAGCTTTCATTTAAACTGCCCCTAAACGCTTTTAAAACATATATATATTTTACTCTAAAATTACAGTATTGTCAACAAAATATAACAATTTATTCACATCAAAAAAAGCGAAGATATTAAATCTTCGCTTTTTAAATTAATTTGTAATACAGTCTGCTACATAGATACCCATGGCGCCCGACTGGGAAAGGCCGCGGCAGATACCGCTGCCGTCACCTATAATGTAAACATCGTCGCAAAGCTCAAAATTACTGTTCATAAATTCAGGACGTATCGAGTAGTATTTACTCTCACAGCCGTAAAGCAAGGTGTCATCATTTGCGGTGCCTGGGGCCACCTTATCGAGGGCGTAAATGGTCTCAATAATATTTGTAAGAATACGGTGGGGGAGCACAAGTGAAATATCACCTGCTGTAGCCTTAAGGGTTGGTTCAACTGTGTTCTGGGCAAGTCGGTGCTCGTTAGTGCGTCTTCCCCTTATCAAATCACCGAAGCGCTGTACTAAAACATTACCATTGCCTATCATATTTGCAAGTCTTGAAATGCTTTCGGCATACTCTGTGGGCTGATTAAAAGGCTCGGTAAAGCGGATCGATGAAAGAATTGCAAAATTGCAGTTTTCGGTTCTTTTTTCGTCCTCTGCATAGGAATGCCCGTTTGCAGTTATAATACCGTGGTTATTCTCAGCCGAAACAAGACCTCCTTTATTAAAGCAGAACATACGGCATCTGTCTTCAAAGGTTTTGGTTTTATAAAGAATTTTCGGCTCGTAAATATTATCTGAAAATTCTTTCCAAATAATATCCTTCATTTCAACACGAACACCGATATCAATATGGTTAGAGTGCATTTTAACACCAAATTTGCGGCAGAAATCTGCCACAAAATTAGCTCCGCCTCTGCCAGTGGCTATAATTATATTTTTTGCACTAATACTCTCGCCGTTAGTGTAGTTAAGAATGTATCCGTCACTTGACTTTTCAACACTTTGACAGTCGTAAAAGGCATACATATCTAC
>JAZNJT010000091.1:0-10910 GCA_045578145.1 Acutalibacteraceae bacterium | reverse complement strand
CGCCGCTTTTTTTCTGCCCCATTCAAATAAATCCATTGTACAGGAAATAATATTTTCAAAGGTGGCAAATATTGTTGAAAGCGCCGCAAAGCTCATAAACACAAAAAACAATGAACCCCAAAGTCTGCCTAACGGAATATTATTAAATATATTAGGCAAGGTGTTGAATATAAGACTAGGTCCGCTGTTAACCTCTACTCCGTAAGCCGAGCAGGCTGGGAAAATTATTAGTCCTGAAGAAATCGCCACAATAGTATCTAGCAAGGCAACATTAAGCGATTCGCCCAATAAAGCGCGCTCTTTGCCGATATAGCTCCCGAAAACCACCATTGCTCCTATACCAAGACTAAGTGTAAAAAACGCCTGATTCATAGCGCCTACTATTACGTTGCCTATTCCTATTTCTCTTACTTTATCTAAATTGGGAACAAGATAGAATTTAAGTCCTTCGGCACCGCCATCCATAAACATACTGTTAACGGCTAATACAACCATAATCCCCAAAAGCGCAAGCATCATATATTTTGTAATTCTCTCAAGTCCGCCTTGCAAACTAAAAGAGCATATAACTGTTCCTATAAGCACTACAATACCCATATAAACAGAGAGGCTTACAGGATTTGAAAGCATATCTCCGAAATGCGCCTCAATACCATTTGTATCAAGACCTACAAACTTTCCACTCGCTGTATCTACAAAATATTTTAGCATCCAACCCGAAACCGTGGTATAAAACATCATAAGAATATAATTGCCTATAACTGCCGCTTTGCCGTGAATATGCCATTTCGTACCATTCGGTTCTAATTCCTCATAAAGCCTCGCAGGGCTTTTTCTACTGGCTCTACCGAGAGAAAATTCCATCGTCATTACAGGCATTCCCATTATCACAAGAAAAAACAAATAAATAAGTACAAATATAGCTCCTCCGTTCTGACCTGTCATATACGGGAATTTCCAGACATTTCCTATTCCTATTGCGCTCCCTGCACTAAGCAACAAAAAACCCAATCTACTTCCTAAGCGTTCCCTTTGCATAGCTTTCCTCCTCAAAATGATAAAAATATATTAACCCATTTCAAACAATAATGCAACCTTTAAAAAATATTTGACCTTTAGATATATTACTGATATAATAATTAGGATTATATATACATATATAAGGGGCGTTTGAATTGAAAGAAAAAAGAAGTAATTTTTCAGGTAAAATAGGTTTTGTATTAGCGGCTGCAGGCTCTGCAGTCGGTCTTGGAAATATATGGCGTTTTCCATACCTCGCGGCTAAATACGGCGGCGGTATTTTCTTGCTTGTTTATATAGCCTTAGCTATTACCTTTGGCTTTGCGCTTATGTGTGCAGAAATTGCAATAGGAAGAAAAACCGGTATGAGCGCTGTGAACGCCTTTGGAGTGCTTAATAAGAAATATAAATTTATCGGTCTGATAGCCTCGGTTATTCCTATGATAATTCTTCCCTATTACTCTGTAATTGGTGGTTGGGTTATGAAATATTTCGCGGTTTTTATTTCGGGAAATATGAGTATTGCCGCTAAAGACGGTTATTTTGAAAGCTTTATTGCCAAACCCTTTGAACCTATCGGTTGGTTTCTTTTATTTATAGGCCTTACCGCATTAATTGTGCTTTTCGGTGTCGAAAAGGGCATTGAAAAGGTTAGTAAATGGATGATGCCATTACTTGTTTTGCTAACAATAGTAATCGCTGTATACGGTATGTTTATGCCTGGTGCTATTGACGGTGTTATTTACTACATAAAACCCGATTTCAGCAAATTCTCTGCAACAACAGTACTTGCCGCTATGGGACAACTTTTCTACTCAATGTCACTCGCTATGGGTATTATGATTACCTATGGTTCTTATATAAAAAAGGATATTAACCTTGAATCCTCTGTAAGACAGATTGAAATTTTTGATACAGGTATCGCTTTCCTTGCAGGTCTCATGATTATTCCTGCTGTTTTCTCATTCTCAGGCGGAAATGAAGCCGCTCTCGGCAAGGGCCCCGGACTTATGTTTGTAACCTTACCTAAGGTTTTTGAGTCTATAACAGGCGGTTCTATTATAGGCGCATTATTCTTTATAATGGTATTCTTTGCCGCTCTCACATCTTCAATTTCACTTATGGAAACAGTAGTATCTATTATAAATGATAAATTAGGCTTAGAGCGTAAGAAAACCTGTATTATAGTGCTTATAGGCTCGCTGCTTTTAGGCTTGCCATCAAGTCTTGGCTTTGGTGTGCTTAGTAATATTACCGTGGCAGGTCTTACCTTCCTTGATATGTTCGACTTTATAAGCAACAGTGTACTTATGCCGATAGTAGCATTCCTTACCTGTATTTTTGTGGGCTATATTATTAAACCAAAAACCATTGTTGAAGAAATCGAGGTTACCGGTAGATTCAAGGGCAAATTCCTCTTTAATGTTGTTATAAAATTTATAGCCCCTGTTTGCATTATTTTAATTCTTATTTCATCTGTTCTTGATGTTTTAGGTATAGTTAAAATCTAAGGAGAATTATGGATATATTAAAGACACTTATTCAAGAGTTTAATCTTAAACCGTTTCAGGTTGAAAACACAGTGAAGTTAATTGATGAGGGTAATACTATACCCTTTATTGCACGTTACAGAAAAGAGGCTACAGGCTCTCTTGATGACCAAACCTTACGTGAGTTATTTGACAGGCTTTCATATCTTCGCAATATGGAAGAAACAAGAGAAAAAATTAAAAAAGCTATTGAAGAACAGGGTGCTCTTAGCGATGAGCTGACTATTGCTATTGATAATGCCTCAACCCTTACCGAGCTTGATGATTTATACCGCCCATTTAAGAAAAAGAAGAAAACGAGGGCAAGTGTTGCTAAGGAAAAAGGACTTGAGCCACTGGCTGATATTATCTATAAACAAGCACCCGACTGTAAGGAGCCAATAATCTTAGCTGAGGATTATGTGAATATCGAACTTGGCGTGGAAACCCCTGAAGATGCCTTACAGGGAGCGATGGATATTATTGCAGAAAAGATTTCAGACGATGCTGATGTAAGACGCCGTATGAGGTTTGTTTGCTCTGCCCACGGAATAATTAATGTAAAAGCTTCTAAGGAAGATGTTGGGGTATATGAAATGTACTCTGATTATTCTGAGAGTGTTGCCAAAATTCCCGACCACAGAATTTTAGCTATAAACCGCGGCGAAAAAGAAGACTTTTTAAAGGTTTCTATTGATTTTGATAAAGAAAAAGCAATGTTTATTATTGCTAAAAATCATATTGTCGACGGCTCACCCGCTACAGCTACTGTGAGGACTGCAGCAGAGGATGCGTATTCACGTCTTATATTCCCTTCAATAGAAAGGGAAATCCGTTCCGAACTTAGTGACAGAGCATCTACCTCGGCAATTAAGGTTTTTTCTACTAATTTAAAGCAACTGCTTATGCAACCGCCTGTAAAAAATAAAGTTACCATAGGTCTTGACCCAGGTTACAGAACAGGCTGTAAGGTTGCGGTTGTCGATGGTACAGGTAAGGTGCTTGACACCGCAGTCATTTACCCTGTGCCACCGAAATCAAAAATTGAAGAAGCAAAAATTATAATCAAAGCTTTAGTTAAAAAGTATGGAGTTGAGGTTTTTGCAATAGGCAATGGTACAGCAAGCCACGAAACCGAATGCTTTGCGTCTGAAGTTATAAGAGAGCTTGATACAGGTCTTTCCTATATGGTTGTAAGCGAAGCGGGAGCAAGTGTTTACTCTGCTTCTAAGCTTGCGGCTGAGGAATTTCCTGATTATGATGTATCTCTGCGAAGTGCTATTTCAATAGCTCGCAGACTTCAAGACCCGTTAGCCGAGCTTGTTAAAATAGAGCCCAAGGCAATAGGTGTAGGTCAGTATCAGCACGATATGCCACCAGCAAAGCTAAACTCTGCCCTGGACGGTGTGGTTGAGGGCTGTGTTAACTCAGTAGGTGTCGACCTTAACACTGCATCGGTTCAACTTTTATCAAGAGTTGCAGGCATTGGCCCTGCACTTGCTAAAAATATAGTAGCTTACCGCGAGGAGAACGGAAGATTTTCTGCCCGCACAGAGCTTAAAAAGGTTTCTAAATTAGGACCTAAGGCTTTTGAACAGTGCGCAGGCTTCTTGAAAATAGCTGACGGTAAAAATGCACTTGATAACACAAATGTTCACCCCGAAAGCTATAATGCGGCAAAAGATTTATTAAAACTTTTTGATTATACTGATAAAGCTTTAAAAAACGGTGCGCTTTCTGATTTGAACGACAAAGTGGCTATAAGAGGTCTTGATAAGACCGCCGAGGAACTTGGTATCGGTGTGCCAACTCTTGAAGATATTATTAAAGAACTTGAACGTCCTGGTCGTGACCCGCGTGACGAGTTGCCACCTCCAATGCTAAGACAGGAAATAATGTCTATGGAAGACCTGAAAGCAGGTATGAAACTTAAAGGCACAGTCAGAAACGTTATTGATTTCGGTGCATTTGTAGATATAGGCGTTCATCAGGACGGCTTGGTTCATAACTCACGCATTACCGACAGATTCATCAAACATCCATCCGAGGTTTTAAAAGTGGGCGATATTGTTGATGTTTATGTATTATCGGTTGATGTGGCTAAAAAAAGAATATCTCTTAGTATGAAAGAAATTTAGAATATGAAATACAGTAATTTAAAAGGAAGTCTGATTCTTCTTTTGGCTGCTCTTATATGGGGCTTGGCTTTTGTAGCTCAAAGCGGTGCGGCAGATTTAGTGCCTCCCTTCACCTTTAACGCTTTAAGGTCCTATATAGGCGCTATAGCCTTGTATCTTTTTTATTTAATAACCAACCGCAAGAAAAAAACGCCCTTCTTTCCTACAGAAAAAAGGGATAGAAAAAAATATTATATCGCTGCCTTAGTTTGCGGTATCTGCCTTGCAATATCTGTAAACTTTCAGCAGTTTGGAATAGCCTTCTATCCGAAAGGGGTTGCAAGTGAAGCACGTGCTGGCTTTATTACCGCACTTTATGTAATTTTAGTGCCTATTTTCTCCGCTTTTGCACGCAAAAAAATCAGCCCTGTTATTTGGCTTGCAGTGTTTATTGCCCTATTCGGTGTTTATAATCTCTGCTTCTCGGGCGGATTCAACACAATATATCTTGGCGATATACTTGTTTTCTTTTGCGCCATCTGTTTTTCACTGCACATTATGGCTGTTGATAAGTTTGTGGGTTTTACGGGCGGAGTCAAGCTATCTATTATGCAATTTTTAGTTTGCGGTAGTTTTTCACTTGTTTTATCCCTGATTTTCGAAGCACAGCAAATAAATTTTCAAAACTTATTATCTGCTGCTCCGCAAATACTGTATCTCGGCATAATGTCAAGCGGGATAGCCTACACACTGCAAATTGTAGGTCAAAAATATGCCGAAGCCGCTGTGGCTTCAATTTCTATGAGCTTTGAAAGCGTGTTTGCGGCGCTCGGCGGTTGGCTTATTTCAGGTAATTCCCTTGAAAGCTCAGAAATTTTTGGGTGCGCGCTTGTATTTTTTGCAATCACAGTAGCCCAAATACCCGAATTTTCCAAACAATATTCATAATTTGTTTATATATAATAGATATTTATTTGATATTATAAAAAAGAAAAAACTCTTTGGAGGTATAAAAATGATAAGTGTTACCGGTCTTAGTAAACGGTACGGCACACATCTCGCAGTAGAAAATGTAAATTTTGAAATCGAAAAGGGCGAGGTTATCGGCTTTTTGGGTCCAAACGGTGCCGGCAAGTCCACAATAATGAATATTTTAACTGGTTATCTCTCGATGACTCAGGGTAAGGTGCTTATCGACGGATTCGATATTACAGAAAACCCCGAAGACGCAAAGCGCCGAATAGGCTATTTGCCTGAAATACCGCCCCTTTACATAGATATGAAGGTGCGCGAATACCTTAACTTTATTTATGACCTTAAAAAAGTTAAGTTTCCAAAAAAACCGCACATTGATGAAATATTAAAGCTTGTAAAAATCGATAACGTTCAAAACCGCCTTATTAAAAACCTTTCCAAAGGTTACAGACAAAGAGTAGGCTTTGCTCAGGCGCTTATCGGCAACCCCGATATTCTTATTCTCGACGAACCGACGGTTGGTCTTGACCCAAAACAAATTATTGAAATACGAAATCTGATTTCAAGGCTTGGCAAAAACCATACTATTATTCTGTCTTCTCACATTCTTTCTGAAATTCAGGCGGTATGTAAGCGTGTAATAATCATAAACCGCGGTGAAATCATTGCTGATGATACAGCAGAAAATCTTTCTAACAAGCTTTCTACCGACCAATCGTTAGTGGCACGTGTTATTTGCAGTGAAAAAGAAATGCTTGAAGCACTTTCAACCGTTAAAGGAGTTAAAAATGTTACAAGCCTTGGCAAAAATGAGGAAAATTCTTTCGATTTCCTTATTGAACCCGTATATGGCGAGGATATAAGAGCATCAGTGTTTGACAGGGTTGTAGCAAGAGGAAAAACGCTTTTATCTCTCACAAGCAACAAGCTTTCTCTTGAGCAAGTATTCTTAAGACTCACTGAAACTGCTAATAACAATGAGGCTAAAGAATTACTAGGAATCCGTACAGTATCAGTAACCGAGTTAGAAAAGGAGGAAAACTAAATGTTGGCAGTATTTAAAAGAGAATTTAAATCTTATTTTTCTACCCCTATTGGTTATATAGCTGTTGCAGCATACTTTTTCTTTTTAGGACTCTACTTCTCGGTTTACTATAGTGAAGGCTCACCCGATATAGCCTCAATTATTGCAGGTATGTCTACTATTACTATATTTACTGTGCCAATCCTCACAATGCGTCTTATGAGTGAGGACCGAAGACAAAAGGTAGACCAGGCCCTGCTTACCGCGCCTATCAGTCTTACAGGAATTATTATGGGTAAATTTTTAGCAGCCCTTGCAGTATACGCTATTGGTTTCGCGCCTACTGTTATATTCGAAATAATTATTATGTCTTATGTCACAGTTAACATTATGTCATATATCTATGCTCTTTTGGGTGCAATTCTTCTCGGCGGAGCACTTATTTCAATAGGCATGTTCATATCCTCTCTTACCGAAAGCTCGGTAATTTCAGGTATTCTCACCTTGGTTATAAATATCCTTATAATATTTATGTCAAACTTTTCAAGTATGGTAAAAGCCGAATGGCTTGCAAATGCTATTGATAAGCTTGCAATAATGTCGGCATTTGAAAATTTTACAACAAATATGTTTTCAATTGCAAATATTGTATATTTCTTGAGTATAATGGCAATTTTCATCTTCTTAAGTGTTCGTTCGCTTGAGAAGAGAAGATGGTCTTAAAGGAGGTTTTTTAAGTGGAAGAAAATAAAAATTTAAACGAGCAGGAAACTGCCATACAAGAAAATCCGGATATTACTGAAACCCTAAAAACCTCTAAAAAATCATGTAAGCAAAAACCTAAAAAGCTTCGTAACCAAATGTTTTTGAAAAAAGGCAGTTATTCATTAGGTATTACTGCTATTGTTGTTGCTGGCATAATCGTTTTTAACGTTTTAATCGGAGCCCTGGCTGACAGATTTGTTTTAGAATTTGATATGACAACCGAAAAAGACAATTCTATAAGCCAAGAAAACATTGATTACATCAAATCTGTTAAGGACGAGGTTGAAGTTATCGTCTGCGCTACCGAAGAAGAATACACAGGCGGATATATGAATTATTTTGCTCAATCCTACGGTGTTACAGAGGATGCTTCTCCTTATTTTACTCAAACAGTAAATCTTATTAAAAGATATAACGACTATAATAATAAAATCAAGATTACTTTTGCAGACACTCAGTCATCAGAGTTTACTGCAATATCCTCAAAATATGCAAATGACAAATTGGCTTACGGCGATATAATAGTATCTGCATCTAAAAATAATGTTGAACGCCATAAAATAATAGGTTTCACAGATGTATATAACATTAATACCGATGATACCTATGCAGCTTACGGTATATCTACCGGCTCGGTTTCATCAAATAATATTGAAACCGCTCTTACAGGCGCAATTTCATACGTTCTAAGCTCAGAAAACAAAAAAATCGCCCTACTTACAGGACATTCTTCATCAAATGTTACTGACAGTTATATAAAACTTCTAGAAGACAATAACTATACTGTAGAAACAGTTGGAGATACTCTTATTGCTTCCGTTTCAGACGAATATGATGCAATAGTTATTGCCGCTCCCACAACCGACTTTTTAGGAAGCGAGCTTGATGCCATAGCAAAATTCCTTGAGAATGACGGTAAACTTAACAAAGGTCTTGTATTCTTTGCAAGCACAACCTCACCCTACTTACCCAATTTCTACGATTTTATAAGTCAATGGGGGATTACCGTTGATGAGGGTATACTCTTCGAAACCGACCAAAATAACTACATGCCAAGCACACCTACCGCTTTAGGCTCATATCCATTAGGAACTGATGATATTACAAACTCTATGAAACTGTGTATCTCAGATAACAACCTGCCTCTGTTGCCTGCCTTTGAAAATGAAAACGGTATAGTTGTTACTTCTCTTATGCAAACTCCCGAAAGCACCGTTGCAGCCCCTGTAGGTACTACAGCAGACTGGACAGGCGCTGACAATTATGAAAAACAAAGCTTTTCTACTGTAATTCAGGCCGAAAAAATAGATTATGACTCGGATAATAACGAAATCAAAAACTTCGTTATTGCATTTAGCAGTGTAGATTTCCTTTATTCTGATTACAGCGAAATGGATTCGGTTTCTAACAAAAACATTTCTTTAGCAGCAACCGAAAGAGCAGCTATTGCAGAAAACGGAGGTATAAGCTTTGTTTCAAAAACAATAACAAATGAATCATTTGCTACAAGTGTTACTGAATCATCTGCAAATCTTATACGCGGTATATTTATGATTTTCTTACCTGTTATCACAATTATCGCATCTATATATGTTTATATAAAGAGAAGGAATGCCTAATATGAATGACTCTAACAAAGAAAATATAGAGCTTAATGAAGAAGAGTTTTCTACCGTATTTTCCGACCCTATAAAGCATAAAAAGGCAGCACAAAGCATCAAAAGAAAAAAACGCTTACCTGTTATTATTTCATGTTTTCTGGCTGTTGCTATCCTTATTGGCGGTACAATAGGTATAATTAAGCTTGTTCCCGAAAGAGAAACCAACAAAGAACAAGCACCTTCTTATGAAAGTATTGAGGTGCTAAACCTTGACAGTGACGAGCTTGAAACCGTAACTGTGCAAAACGAAAACGGCGGTTATAAGCTTTACTCTGTAAAAGAAAAAGAAGATAGCTCTTCTAGCTCATCAGCAAGTGTAGTTAACTGGTATCTTGACGGATATGAGAAAAACCTTATCAGCACAACCGCAACCTTAAGTGCTGTAGACACTCTTGCAGATATAACTGCTCTAAAAGAAATCACAAAAATGACAGCGGATGACTGCGGTCTTACCAATGCTAAAACCAAAGCTGTTCTTTTAAATAAGGACGGAGAAGAAATAACACTTCTTTTTGGAACAGCTTCCTTAGATGACAGCGGTTATTACTTTAAAACCTCTAATTCTGATAAAATTTATCTTATAGAATCCTATTATATTTCTACAGCAAATCAATCCGTGCTTGATTTTGGTGATACTTCTAATATGCCCGCATTTCCACTGACATCTGATATGACTGATTTCAAAAACAATGATGGAGAGTTGCTTAAATTCGAAAAGTTAACCATTTCGGGCAAAAATTTCCCAACCGCGCTGGTGATTGAAGAAAATCCGAATAAAACGCTTATTGATCTCGTAGGATATATAACAACTTCACCCACAAAACATATAGCAGCCGGCACTGATGATATTTTCGATATGTTTAAGTTCGGTCTCACAACAAGCGGTGTTTATTCTTTTAACAAGTCTGCGTCATCTCTCAAAGAATTCGGTCTGGATAATCCCGACTTTACAGTGACTATGGAAATTAAGGGAATTACGCACACTTATAAATTCAAAAAGCAAAACAACGATTACTGTGCAGTAATTTGCGATGGTGTGGACCTAATTAAAAAGGTTGCTTCTACAAGTATAGGATTCATTGATTATGTAACAAAAGATTTCTACTCGTCGTGGGTATGTCTTATTTCTATAGACGACATTAGCTCTCTTGTGATTAAGTCTCCCGAATCAACCGATACCTTTGAATTTTCCAACACAAAGGGTGAAAACGAGGAAGAAATACTCAATGTTTCCCATAACGGAAATGAATTTGATACAGATACCTTTAAGAATTTCTATCAACAACTGATATCAATTCCTTGTTCTGACTATACTATTGATAATATACTCCTCAAAGCTGACTACTCTTTCACCTTTAATTTCAAAGAAGAAATAGGCGGAAAGAATGTAATTGAATTTGTAAAAGTAACTGAAACCAGATATCAATACTACTCCGACGGCGTTGCAATGGGTAAGGTGACTTCTGCAGAGCTTAAAAAGATATTTAACGCATTAGAAAAATTAACCGATTAAATTTGGTTGACAAATAAATTTGTATAATTTATAATAATTGAGCAGTAGGGACTGCATTTTCCACGAGCGAAATGCAGTCCTATTTTTTGTGTAAATATAGTAAGTATCTTAAAAGGTGATTAATATGTCAAGTTTAAGAAATTATGATGTTGCTATTATCGGTGGCGGTATAGGCGGACTTATGTCGGCTTACCGTTTAAAACAGAACTCACCTGACATTAAGGTTGTTATCACAGAGCGCGGTAACACCTTAGAAAAACGTCACTGCCCAGCTAACAAAAACAACGGCTGTGTTCACTGCAAAAC
>JAZNJT010000090.1:0-10606 GCA_045578145.1 Acutalibacteraceae bacterium | reverse complement strand
TCACCGCAAGGCTCAATAAAGAACTGATGCCTTTTTTTATCGGCAAACCGCATTATTTTGTCCTCAATGCTCGGACAGTAGCGAGGCCCAACACCCTCGATATCCCCTGCATAAAGCGGTGAGCGGTTTATATTTTCGATGATCACACGCTTGGTTTCATCATTTGTGTATGAAATGTGGCAAACCACCTTGTTTTCGGGTGCTTGCTCTGTGGAAAAGCTGAAAGGTACTGTCTGTTCGTCACCAGGCTGTACCTCAAGCGAAGAAAAATCTATGCTGTCGCGAGCTACTCGGGCGGGCGTGCCTGTCTTAAAACGTCTTAGAGGTACACCAAGGCGTTTGAGCGACTCTGATAGCTCGTTTGCGGCAATAGCGCCGTCAGGTCCTGATGAGAAATTAACCTCACCTACATAAATTCTACCGCCCAAGAATGTGCCTGTAGCAATTATTACAGCCTTTGCGGTAAAATCCGCTCCCAAAGAGGATACACAGTGCCAGATTTTGCCGTCCTTATAAACATCTACTATTTCACACTGCTTAACATCAAGGTTCTGCTGTAATTCTACCACGTGTTTCATATGACCGCTATAGGCTCTGCGGTCAACCTGAGCCCTCAGCGAATGCACGGCAGGGCCTTTTCCCCTATTAAGCATACGGCTTTGAAGCGTGTGCTTATCTGCCGCTTTTCCCATTTCGCCGCCTAAAGCATCTATCTCGCGCACCAAATGTCCCTTTGCAGTGCCGCCGATTGATGGGTTACAGGGCATATTTCCTATCCAGTCAAGCGTTACAGTGAACATAACTGTTTTAAGTCCGAGTCTTGCAGGAGCCAATGCCGCTTCTATACCTGCGTGACCGCCGCCTATTACGGCTACATCATATTCACCTGCATTATATTTTTTAATTGACAAAAAATTCACTCTATTTCTCTAAAAGTTTTTGCTGGCGTATGTCATCGCCCAAGAATTTGTTACAATCGTATTCCCCTATAAATCTTGAAGAAATTCGGGGTGTGTATTTAGCTTCAATCTCTTTCATTGTGAGATTTGTATTAATGATTGTAGGTTTGCCCGATAATAGCCTTGTGTTAACGATATTATAAAGCACCGACTTTGTAAAAGCTGTTGTCATTTCAGCGCCAAGGTCATCAATAACCAACAAATCACAGTTTAAAACCTGTTGGTATACGCCTCTTCCCTCGCCGTCAAACTTTTCTGCCTCAATGCTTGTAAAAAGGTTTTCGGCAGAAGCATAAATAGGCAAATAGCCTTTTGCTATTACCTCTTTTACAATAGCTAAAGTAAGGTGCGTTTTACCAAGACCTGTGCCGCCCAAAAACAATAGATTTTTTGCTGTTGTTTCATCAAAACCTATTGCATATTCACGGCAAAGCTTTAAAATGCTTGTCATTCTACGCCTTGGATTTTCACCGTTTTTAGCCTCTTTATCAGAATAATATTTAAGGTCAAAAGCTTCAAAACTACTCTTTTCAATCGGCATTTTAAGTGACAGTTCCGCCGACATAACACTTGCTGCCTCTCGCTTTATACACTCACATATTTTGCCGCCAACATAGCCTGTATCCTTGCAGATATCACATTCATATTCTATATCCCCGACATCTGCGTTTTTTAATATTTCTGCTTTCTCACTTGTGAGCGCTAAGGATAATTTCTGCATTTGTTCAAGCCTTGCTGTATTTCCCGAAAGAGCAGTTATTGCAAGCTCTGCTCCTATTTTAGAAAGCTCGTTGTCAATAATCCCCAGTCTGTCGTTAGAAACATAAGCCGCTCTTAGCATTTGCTCATGCATATTCTGTTTTTCTTTAACTCGCAAGGTTTTTTGCTCGAAAGCCTTTTTATAGGTCATTTCCTTTGTAATCATAGCAATTCACTAATCCTTTGAACTAAGCATTTTTTCAAATTCATCAATATCATATACGCCAAAACCATTTTCTTCACTATGCTTTTTATCCTCGATATCCTGAGGTGTTTTATAGCCCTTGTTGTGCCAGTTTTCGAGAATTTTTGCGGTATATGCTAAAGAAAACTTAGACTTTTTATTCACGCATTCCTCGTATGCTCTTTCAAGCATTTTAGGCGACAGCTTCCACTCATCAAGCCAAAGAAAAGCGAGTTCCGTCTCCTTTTTAGAGGGTTTGCGTTTTTCAAACCCGAAAACAGAAGATACCATACCCCAAGCCTGTTCAGCTATAGCCATTCGCTTAAGCTCAGCATCGGCTAATGTAATGTTGTCAATCCCGCGCTTTACCCAATCCACAGCTGTAGATTCAATAAAGGTTATATTTGCTCTGTTTTTAGATGATGCATACTCAATAATCAGCATAATAACCGAAACATCAAGGCCTAAATCATCATATATCCAAACAAGAGTTGACTGCTCGTTGCTTTTAAGACCTCTGCCAAATTTCATTTCAGCCTCGCGTATCAAAAATCTTATCTTTGGGTCATCAAACCGCTTTGCAACATCAAGTCTTGTGGGTTTTTCACTGCGGTTTACCGTTTTTTTCTCCGCATTACTTTCGGGTATCGCAGGCTTGTCCTTCGGAAGCAGTATACCTGTATCTGCCCAATAAAGCAATGCCTCATTTACGTCATACTCACTTACACCGCAAGACTTTGCAATTTCTTTTTCTTCTATTTCCTGCGACATATTTCGCATTATATAAAGTAACACCTTAATATGCTCTGCTTTAACAAATTTTAAATGCTGGTCCACCACCGACGACGGCAAGGTAAAAACCGCCGAAAGACAAGCCGGATTTATGTAATAATTCATCTTTTTCTCCAAAATAGTAATTAATCGTATTTATTATAACAATTTTTATAGCTATTGTAAATAGCAATAATTCTGTTTTTATTCTTTTCTGCACTTTTTCGAAAAAATTACTTGACATACAAGAAAAATGGGGTATAATAAGTATTACCGCGTAACAATTAATATTGGGGAATTGTGTAACGGTAGCACGACAGACTCTGACTCTGTTTGTTGGGGTTCGAATCCCTATTCCCCAGCCAAAAAATAGACTTGCAAAAGCAAGTCTATTTTTTTATCCATTGCGAAAGCAATGGCATATCATCAACACGGCAGAGCCGTGTTGTATCTCATCAGTCCGTAAGGACTGTATATCATCACGCTTTAGCGTGTATCAAAAACCTTGCGCAATGATGATATGAAAAAAACTATTTCTCAACACAACTTAAAAAAATGTGTGGATAGCCCTATGAGTCAATTTATTGTTACACATTTTCCTAAGGTATGGTTAGAATAATATGTAGTGGTTCAAACACATAGCTCAAAAATTCAAATGACATCGAATTCGTACAACCTTTCCAAAAATCGACAAATCTCTGCCGAGATTTGTCGATTTTATTTTTTCACGAAAATTGTATAGTAAAAAATCAGGGGAGGCTAAACGCCTCCCCTACAATATGACTTTCGTTCTCAGTTAATTGCGCATTATTTTATATCATAAACACTGCGAAGTCTAATAGTCTTTGGAGTACCCTCAACTATTTTCACAGTCTTGCTACCCGCGTTCATATCAAAGTAGTTGTCACTAAGTATAAAGTCACTATCAAGTGAATCAATTTCAACTGCCTTTGCGTATGTATCGGCATAAACGGTAATTTCATCACCGTTTATTTCATAGCGTAGGTTAGGTTCAATAAAGTCAAAACGCTTGTGAGCTGCAAATAGTGTTGTGCCGCTTGATACAACCTTACCGTCAACTGTATAAGAATAACTGATGTATGTGGTATACGGACAGGTCTTGTTAAAGTCCATATTATCAAGTGTCACGTATGAAAGCGCAGGTACGCTAACTTCCTGCTCACCGCTCTTTAGAATGTTTGCCTTGTTATCGCGAAGTTCCCAATTAACGATACCAGTAACGTCATTTAAGGTATCATTAGTAACAGTGAGCTCTGCGGTGGTTACAAGCTCAATATTGCGTTCGGTGTTGATATGCGGACGAACATCCATTTCTCCAACCTCTCGGCAAGAGATAAGAACAGGCTCATAGAAACGCTTTGAGTAATACTGAAGCGCCTTATATCTGCCGTAAGAATCGATACTTGCCCAAGATGCAACAGGCCAAATATCATTAAGTTGCCAATAAAGCGCGCCCATGCAACGACCGCGATTACGACGTAAATGTTCAACGCAATATTTAATCGCTTCAGCTTGGAAAAGTTGAGTTGCATAAAGGAATGCGGGCAAACTGTTTGGATATTTAAAGTTTTCAGACAAATACTGCATCAAATACTGATTTGCAGGAATTGAACGCTGATGCATCTCCATAACGCGAGAGAATACGTTGCGGTCTTCTGGGAGAGTGTATGCATTTACAGTCTTTTCGCCTGGGAATGATTGCACACCAAACTCACTCATATAGCGCCAATACTTTGTGCGGTATTCGGTAATGGGCTTGCCGCACCATACTTCGTAATAATGACAGTCGCCAAAATTCTCGTTTTGAGGGTCAATAAAATGACCAATTGATGACGGAGAAGACGGAACATACGGAAGGTCTGGGCAAATTCTCTCAACAACGTCAGCCAATACATCCTCAAATATCTCAAGATAACGGGTAAACTGTACAGGTTGCCAAGTGCACCAACCCTCAATTTCATTGTTGCCGCTTATAATCATAATTGATGGATGATGACGAAGTCTTGTGAGGTTTTGCTCGGCTTCTATCTTAATATTTTCCATCATTTCATCGTCTGGATTCATACTGCAACAAGCAAACATAAGGTCAACGAAAACGGTAATACCCATCTCATCACAAATGTCAAAGAAATAATCGTGTGGGTAGATACCGCCGCCCCAAACGCGCAAGCAGTTAAAGTTACAGCGACAGCACTGTTTTATAAGGTCGCGAGTACGTTCTTCGCTGAGTCGCGAGAGAATATTGTCCTCAGGTATATAGTCAGCACCCATTGCAAAAAAGCGAACACCGTTAACCTCGTGACAGAAGGACTGACCCCACTTGTCTTTTTCACGGATGAGTTTTACGGTGCGAAGTCCGATTCGCTTACTAGCGCTATCTACAACATTCCCATTCTCTATAAGTTCAACTGATATAGTATAAAGCGGTTGTTTGCCAAGACCTCGTGGCATCCAAAGCTGTGGATTTTCGATTTCGTTTTCTTCATTTGGCAATAGCTCAAACACATCACCGTCAGGACTGGTACAGGTAACCTTTATATCAGCATTACCATCAATTTCCACCTTTGGTGTTACAAATACTTTGTTATTTTCGTGACGCTGTGTGATATAAATATCACTAATTCTAGCGCTGTCTTTTTTAAGAAGATAAATATCCTTCCAAATACCTGCATCAGGAAGACGTGGACCCCAGTCCCAACCAAACATACAATGTGCTTTACGAATGTTGCCAAAGCCTGCCATAGCCTCTTTTGCATAGAAGGTAGGTTGCTTTGCTTCCTTTTCTTTTATGTAAGCATCAGCGGGATGAAAAACGAGTTTTATTTCGTTTTCACCGTTTTTAAGAACTTTAGTTACATCAAATTCATAACTGCGGTGCATATTGTCTGTATAGGCGATATGTTCGCCATTTAAGTATACGTCGCAAAGGGTATCGAGACCGTCACAACAAAGCAAAACCGTGTTACTGTCGATAGCGTAATCGAACTTACGGGAAAATTGGAACACGTTGTCCATTATACCAACACATTTCAACTCGTTATCGCGGTAATAAGGGTCGTCAATAAGTTTGTTATCAAGCAAAAAAGAATAAACCGAACCTGGAACAGTACCGTCGCAGTTATATTCTCCGCCCGAAAGATGCCAAGTGCCATTCAAATCAAATCTTTGCATAAAGTATCATCTCCTTTACTTTATTATAAATTTAAAAAAAATATATTTTCAAGACATTTTTCGATAAAATAAAGACTTTTCTTAATATAAAACTCAATATCTGTATCTACCGCCACTTTAAATTCATTTTCATAGCATTACTCGGTGAGATAAACATTTCATGTTTTAAAAATTTCGGATACTGTCACCGATTTGAATTCAAAAAAATTCACCTATTTATCTCATCTCTCATATATTACTTTAGAGGTGAAAAATATGAGAAACTGCAAATGCAATACAAGATTTGACTGCACTTTATTAGCAATAGCCGCAAGCATTATAGTAGGCATAACCTCTGCTATTTTGAGCTTTACCGCAATAATAACAGTTTCTACTGCATTTTTGTGGGTAGCATTAGGAATAGCTGTGGTATACCTTGCAATATTATTTGCAACTTCGGTGGATATACGCTCTTTCAGAAACGGTTGTTCTTGCGATTCAATACCACTGATACTTGCAGGCATACTGATAACCATTCTTACTGCGGTTATACTTTTGGCAATAACTTTAGCTACAACAAGTGTTCTGAGAGCCATTATAATCGGAGTTCTTGTGGGTTCTTTAGCATTAATATTTACAGCTTCTGCTTGTTTTATTAAATGCATAACTGATTTTGATTGCTGTGATGACTAACAAAAAAGCCTTGCTCACATTAAAGTGAGCAAGGTTTTTTACTTTTATTCGAACAACGGAGTTGAAAAGTATCTCTCTGCCGTATCAGGAAGAACTGTAACAACTGTTTTGCCTTTGCCTAAAATTTTTGCCATTCTAATAGCTGCGGCAACATTTGTGCCACTGCTTATGCCGCACATAATGCCTTCCTTAGCTGCTAAGTCCTTAGAAACCTGTAAGGCTTCCTCGTCCTTTACTATACATACATCATCATAAATCTTCTGATTAAGTATTTCTGGTATAATACCGTCCCCAATACCCATTTGCACGTGAGTACCTATTGAACCGCCCGAAAGAATAGCGGCATTTTCAGGCTCTACCGCCCAAATTATCATATCGGGATTTTCGGCTCTTAATGTTTCACCTATACCGGTAATTGTGCCGCCTGTACCTATACCTGAGCAAAAACCGTCTATAGAACCCGCAACCTGCTCTAAAATTTCTCTGCCTGTACCCTTGCGCTGAATTTCGGGATTAGCAGGATTTTCAAATTGCTGAGGCACGAAAACATTTGGGTTTTCTGCTTTCATTTTAAGCGCTAAATTAAGACATTCCTCAATACAAAGACCAATATTGCCTGCATCATGAACAAGAATAACCTCTGCACCATAGTGACGCACAAGTTTTCTTCGTTCTTCGCTTACTGAATCGGGCATAATAATTTTAACCTTATAGCCCTTAACCGCTCCCACAAGAGCAAGCCCTATTCCCTGATTTCCGCTTGTAGGCTCAACTATTATTGTATCTTTATTAATAATTCCTTTTCTTTCGGCATCGTTAATCATATTAAGTGCCGTTCGGGTTTTAATAGACCCACCAACATTAAGTCCTTCAAACTTAACAAGTATCTGAGCATCCTCAGGACCTGTCATATTGCGAATACGAATAATAGGGGTATTACCCATTGCTTCTAATATATTGTTATAAACCATACTCCAAACCCTTATTACAAAATTTGACAGAAAAAATTATACCATAAAAAACAGGTATTTACAATCTATTTTATTCAAACAACTACTTGTTTGCCTCAACTATCTTTCTGGCATTCAAAAATACTTTGCGCGCCTCAGCTTTATTAAAGGTTTTAAGGCTCACTTTTTTAGGCAGTCCCCATATTCCAAAAAGTCTTGGTCCTATCCACTCGGCATATTTACATTCTCTAAATATGCCTTTTACAATACATAGCGCCGCTTTGCGAGGTTTCATAAAAATAATCTTCATTGGATTTTTAATAATGGCGAAAATAGGTTTTGGGTAATGCGCTGTTATATTAGTAAATGTGATGCCTGGGTGTACTACCGAAAGTGTCGCGTCTTTTTCGTTTTCGAATTTTTCATACATAGAAAGCATAAAATGCCTTTTTGCGTTACCGTAAACCTTACTGTCTGCCCGCACTGAAGAAAAATCAATATTATTGGGATTAGTTTTAGAATAATTATGCGCTATGCTGCCCACAACCACAACCCTTGCAGACACTTCTCTTAGTTTTGGAATTAAAAGCTCAGTCATATAATAAGGCGCCAAAAAGTTAATTGCAAAAATATTATTCACACTGAAATTAGTTGATTTTCGTGGTATACTGTACGCTCCCGCGTTATGTATAAGCACATCGGGACAGTTTTTTTGAAGTTCTTTAACAGCACTTTGAACCGAAATCTTATCCTCAAGATTAAGCAGAATAAATTTTGCATTGAGGGTTTTATACTCCGACTTTAACTCTGTTATTAAGGTCTTTGTTTTTTCTTCGCTTCGGTTTAAAAGTAAAAGCTCTGCACCGAGCTGTGCTAAAAATCTGCAAAGCTCTTTCCCTAATCCGCCTGTGGCTCCTGTAACCGCAACTTTTTTTCCATATAAGCTTTCGGTATTGTTTTTCAACCATTTCTTATAGTTCATCGCAAAAATCAATACAGGAACGAAGCTCTGTGAACGGTCTTACCAATGTATCTGCAACCTTAATATGCTCGGGATGCACAGCATAGCCTTTGAGCGCCTCCTCGTTTTCAAAAACCGAATAAAGCATTACATCAACATTTGAACTTTCAAGCGTTTTTATCTGTACCTTTATCTCTAAAAGCCCCGATACTTTACCCATTAATCCCTCAAGACCTAGCTTTATGCCTTTTTTGACCTCTTGATTATTGTGTTGCTCTTTAAGCTTCCAAAGTATAATATGCTTTACCATAGTTACTCCTTAATAATTATAAATAACAAATATACTATACCATTTAATTGCGATATTTTCAAGTTATAATAAACATTGCCTTTTATTCATATACTGTATTACATTTTAAAGAAATACGGTGATATTCGTGAAAGAAAAAGTTAAATCTTATGTAATCTCAATCTTAATTGCTCTTGCAACCGGTGCACTGTCCGCCATCTTGACCATGGGTAGTATGGATATTTATAATACCATTAATACCCCACCGCTTTCGCCCCCGTCTATACTCTTTCCTATAGTATGGACTGTGCTTTACATACTTATGGGGATTGGCTCGGCTATAATTTATAATACACCCTCTGCCACAGAAGGCGAGAAAGCCTCTGCTCTTTTTACCTATGCATTAAGCCTTATATTTAATTTTCTATGGAGCATTATTTTCTTTAATATGCGAAGCTTTTTATTCGCTTTTATATGGCTTTTAATATTGCTTTTCTTTATTGTGAGAACAATTATAAAATATTACAGCATTAACCCAACTGCCGCATATCTGCAAATTCCTTATTTACTATGGGTTACATTTGCAGGCTATCTGAATTTTGCAATTTGGTATTTAAATAAGTAAAATTTTTGCAAACACGCTCATAATAACAAGAAAAATAATATTTATTAGGGTAAACATCCAAAAATATTGCTTTGTATGCCCTGGATAAAGAATGCGAAATTCACTAAATGTAATAAGGCTAGCAAGCGAGGCTATAAGCGTACCTGTTCCGCCTATATTTACGCCCATAAGCAACGACTTATAATCCATAGTGAAACGCGAGAGCAAAATTGCCGACGGCACATTGCTTATTGCCTGACAGGATAATACCGATACTGTCAAGGTGTCCTTTTCAAGTAATGAGGATATAAATAAATTTACGGCATCTATTCTCGAAAGGTTTCCCGCAAAAATAAAAAAGAAAAAGAACGTCCCGAGCAATGCATAATCCACCATATATAATGCTTCTCTGTCAGCTATTAGAAGTATAATCGGCACTAATATTAAACCTATATAAAACGGTACTGCACGAAATACTATAAGAATTGCAAATAGAAATAACACTAAATAAAGCACAGTTCGTTTAGCGTTGAGTTTTTCAGGAAAGTTTTCATCTATTGCAAATTTTTCTGCCTTCACAAAAAAACAGGCTACAACTAATAATGCTACAGCAAGTAAAAAAGGCGGTAGCATTATTTTGCAAAACTCACCTGTAGGTATTTTGAAATATGAATAAAGATATAAGTTCTGAGGATTACCAAAAGGAGTGAGCATACCGCCAAGATTTGCCGATATATTTTGCAGTATAAAAAGATATGCCATATATTTTTCTTTTCCCACTGCTGTCAACGCAAAATAACCGAGCGGTAAAAATGTGATAAGCGCCATATCATTTGCAATTATCATAGAGCCTAAGAAAGTGATAATTATCAGCATCAAAAAAAGGCTTCTTAAATTTCCCGAAAGCAATACCAACCGCCTTGCAATAATTGTAAAAAATTTTATATTTCTCAACGCACATACAACCGCTAATGTTAAGAACAGGCAAGCTAAGGTTTTCCAGTCAAAATATGTGAAATATTCTTTATCAGGAGGCACAAAAAAGCAGGTTATAACCGCCGCTATAGCCGCGATACAAAAAACTGTATATTTTTTGAAAAACTTAATAACTGCCATACAAAATCCCCCTTTTCAGACTTCTAACATAATACAACCTTCAATAATATTTTTCAAGCTTTTTATTTTAAAAACCACAAACATAAGAAACTCCCGAACGCATTTGCATTCGGGAGTTTTGGGACCGGCACTCAAAATGGAACCGGTCT
>JAZNJT010000089.1:0-3368 GCA_045578145.1 Acutalibacteraceae bacterium | reverse complement strand
TATTCAATGCCCGATGATCAGGTAGTCCGCAGCTCTGTTCCGATTCAGGTGAACGGAGAAACTGTCGGTATTATGTATGGCATTATTAAAATCGAAACTATCAACGAAAAATACAATAATATGGCAAAAGAGCTTGATGCTCAACTTTTCGTTTATGATAAGGAAACAGGAAAATTTATTATAGATACAATAAATGAAAAACCATCTGAACTGTCAAGTTTGAAAAACAGGGAGTATAATGACGGCTATTCATACGAAATGCTGGCTAATTCCGATAAAGGATATTCATCGTTCAAGTCAATACGTACAGGTGAGAATCTTTATATCCATTATTCTACCATTGAAGATTTTGACTGGGGTATCATGCTTGCCCGTTATGAAACCCAGGTATTTGAGGAAACTCATAAAATATCCCGCAATTTACTTGTTGTTTTTGCTCTAATCATTTTAATTATAGCAATTTATCTTGAACTGATATTAAGAAGCGAAAAAAACAGAACAAAATTAAATTCAGAGTCTTCTGTTATCAGGCATCTTCTTCTGGAAATAAACAGGCAACATGAAAATATAAATACTGCATTAAAAAGAATAAAAGAATTTTCAAGCGCACGTTCATGCTTCTTTGCAGATACTGACGGAGAGGATTATTGCTACATAAAGCCTTCCTTGAAGGATAAATGCTTATTGGGGGACGAAAGAAAATACTTTGTAAGTGAGCTTTTCAGGTATGCGGCAAACATTCACACGGATGATTCATCTACCGGATTTATGCAAATTGTTCCCAACAATCACCTTTTAAAAACCAATTCGGAATTTTATCACTTTTTATTAAATCACGGTATCAAGGATGTTTCTTTTGCAATTATTGCAGATAAAGAAAACCATGTTAGTATTTTGGGCACAATTAACCCAAAGAAAAGTTCTTCCATCAGAAAACTTGTGGGCGATGTTGCTGTTTGCTTTTCTATTGCCATATACAACAAAAAGCATCTTAATAAAACTGAGCTTGCTGCAACAACAGATTCTCTTACCGGAGCGTTAAACCGTGTTGCATATAAAAAAGATATTCTCGTTTTTGACGAAGAAAAACCGGAAGACTTTTCCTGCATTTATATTGATGTTAACGAGCTTCATATCAGGAACAATAAATACGGACACGCCGCAGGCGATGAAATGCTTATCTATATTGCAAATTCCTTGAAGGAAGTGTTCTATGGTCAGTACATTTACCGTATGGGTGGCGATGAATTTTTAGTATTTGCGAAGAAAATCCCACAAGAAACTATTAAACAGAGCATCGAAACCTTTGCCCAGCAAATAAAAACAAGGGACTACCATGTTGCTATTGGTACATCCCACAGAAATCGAAACACAAACTGTGAAGAAATGGTTCGCGAAGCCGAAATCAGAATGTATGAGGCAAAGGCTCAATATTATCAGGATAAAGAAAAGAAAAATGCCTCACATACAGATGACAAAGGTTACGTCCATGTGAAAACAGGCATACTTGAAATTGATGCGATGATTTCTATTCTGAAAGAAAATTATAATGGGATATATCGTGTAGACTTAGATACGGACAAGGCGCATCGTATTTTAATGCCTGCCTATCTTGGTTATAATGAAAAGGAAGAACATTTTTCTAACCTTTTAACTAAGTATATAGATGATTCTGTTGCACCCGAGTTCCACAGAGCAATTATGAACTTTTTGAATTATGAGGCTCTGAAAAGACAGCTTTTGGAAGGTAATACCCCCAGAATTACATATAAAAAGACTAACGGAGAAACTGTAATCCTTAGTATTTATAAGTTAAGTGATGCAGAAAATTCTGTAAATAATACACTTTGGGTTTTTGCCAGAGATCAAAAGATTGCTTGACAAAGTCAGTTCATTGTGGTAAACTTATTTAAGTTCAATATTTAGCAAAATCGGTGAAAATCGGTGACGCAAAGCAAAGAGGCTAAGGTTTTAAACTATGCCAGTCCAGCTGCAATGATACAAGGTCGAGATATAGACTTTTGATTGTTGCAGCTATTTTTGTTTTTTACACAAAAAACATTACATATTATGTAGCAATAATATAGAATTGATGAGGGACGAAAAATGAGTAAGAATTTTTCTAAAAATTTAATAAACTTTTTATCTGGCATAAAGAATTACACAACCGAGAAGATTCTTATTAACAAAATAAGATATGGATTAAAAAATAAAGAGTTTAAGATGCATCTCCAATTTATAGTTGATAACAAAACTAAGAGGATTGTATCAAGTGAGGCTTTATCAAGATGGGAAACGTCAGAGGGTGAAGTTATTATGCCCGGAAAATATATAGGTTTAATGGAAAAATCCGGATTGATAACCAAGTTCGACTATTATATGTTTGAAAGTGTTTGTGATAAGCTGAGTAAATGGGCTAAAACAGATTTTAAAGAGCTTACAATATCTTGTAACTTTACGCGAATTACTATATCCGAAAAGGATTTTGTTACAAAAATAAAAAATATAGCAGACAGGTATGAATTTGACAGAAGTAAGCTGATAATGGAAATTACCGAAGATTCTATTGAGAAAAATTTGGACGTTGCAAGAAATAATATCATAAAGGCGAAGGAATTGGGATTTCATATTGCGTTAGATGATATCGGTAGTGGTTATACATCATTGATAAGTTTGGGTGAGTATCCCATCGATATAGTAAAGATCGACAGAGAAGTTCTTCTGCTCTCTGAAAAAGAAAGCGGAAAAAAACTATTTTTGGGAATTATATCGTTAATACACAATCTTAATCTTAAAGTTGTATGCGAAGGTGTTGAAACAGAAGAACAAAACACTTTGGTATCGGAAAGCGAATGTGATTATATTCAGGGGTGGTATTATTCAAAAGCACTCCCTGTGACATCTGCGGAAATTTTTTATAAAGAATATATGGAAAAATTTTAAAAGGTGAAGATAAGTGAAAAAACTCATAATACAGCTGATTAAATTCGGCATTGTCGGTGTGATTGCAACTTTAATTGATTTGGCTGTGCTGATGGTTTTGAAAGAAATTTTGGATGTTGATGTTCTTGCAGCATCAGCGGTGGCTTTTTCTGTATCGGTTATAGCAAATTACTTTTTAAGTATGCTATTTGTTTTTGAGAGCAGTGGAAACAGCAAGGTTAAAGAATTTTTGGTTTTTGTTGTTCTCAGCATTGGCGGACTCTTATTAAATCAATTTATCATGTGGATTGGAACAGAAATAATGACTGCTTACTATCTTTGGGTTAAGGCTTTTGCTCTTGTGTTTGTTCCAATATACAATTTTATTACAAGAAAAATATTTTTGGAGAAAAAAACTCCGTAAGGAAGATAAACTATGAATGATA
>JAZNJT010000088.1:0-4346 GCA_045578145.1 Acutalibacteraceae bacterium | reverse complement strand
TTCCATTCCCTCAAAATTAGTGCTATGAAGTTTTGGAAGCATAGTCTTAATTTCTGAAGAATACATCATACTCATAAGCACAGTTTCTATAACATCATTAAAATGATGTCCTAAAGCTATTTTATTACAACCGAGCTCCTTTGCCTTACTGTAAAGACAGCCTCTACGCATTCTCGCGCAAAGATAACAAGGTGAGCCTCCTACCCTATCGGTCACCTCAAAAATATCACTTTCAAAAATATGAACATCAAGATTTAAAAGCTTTGTGTTATGTTCAATAAGCTTGCGGTTTTCCGCATTATAGCCAGGATCCATAACCAAATAAACCAACTCGAAAGGAACTTCACTGTGCATTTGCAATTGTCTTAAACAGCAAGCCATAAGCACAGAATCCTTGCCGCCCGAAATACAAACGGCGATTTTATCATTTTCCTTTATAAGCTCATATTCCTGAATAGATGCCACAAAATTAGTCCAAATAGTTTTGCGATATTTTTTTATAATACTTCTCTGTACCTCTTGGTACTTTTCAAGTTCTCTCTTAGCCAAAATAAAACTCCTAAAAAAATCTCTCCGTTACAATTATATATGTAACGGAGATTTTTTTCAAGTTTTAATTATTTGCCGTATTTTTCACGGGCAACATAGCTTGTGTGTAAATCATGATGAGCTTTGTGACCGCCAAAGCCGTCATACCACTCGCTGTAAAGAGTCTTAACAACAGGTGATTTGTGTGACTTTCTGAGTGTCATAGCAGCATCTTGATCATAAAGAGCCTTAGCACGAACAGCTTTAAGATCAACAGTATCACGAACAGACTGAGGTTGAATAGGCTGACCGCCGCCGTTTACACAACCACCAGGGCATCCCATAATTTCAACAAATGTCCAACCGTCAGGATTACCGTTCTTCATTTTGTCCATAACAACCTTAGCAGCGCCTGCACCTGAAGCTACAGCAACCTTAAGCTCAGTGCCTGCAATATTAACAGTTGCCTGCTTAAGTCCCATTGTGCCGCGAACAGCAGTAAAGTCAACCTCTGTATTGTCCTTACCTGTAAGCCAGTCGTTAGCAGTTCTGAGAGCTGCTTCCATAACACCGCCTGTAGCGCCGAAGATAACGGCTGCACCTGTATCTTCACCGAGAGGAGAATCGAATTCTTCATCAGGAAGAGCTGTGAAGTTAAGACCTGCGCGCATAATCATACGTGATAATTCACGTGTAGTGATAGCAATATCAACATCAGGAACACCTGCTGCAGACTGGTCTTCACGACCGATTTCGAACTTCTTAGCAGTACAGGGCATTACTGATACTGAAACGATATCCTTAGCATCAATACCCATTTTTTCTGCATAATAAGTCTTAATAACCGCACCTGCCATCTGCTGAGGAGATTTACAGCTTGAAAGATGGTCGATCATATCGGGGTAGTAGTATTCGCAGAACTTAACCCAACCAGGTGAGCAAGAAGTAATCATAGGAAGAACTCCGCCGTTCTTAATGCGTTCTACTAACTCGTTAGCTTCTTCAACGATAGTAAGGTCAGCCGCAAAGTCGGTATCAAATACCTTGTCAAAGCCGAGTCTTCTGAGCGCTGCAACCATTTTGCCCTCAACATTTGTGCCGATAGGCATTTCAAAACATTCGCCGAGAGTAGCACGGATAGAAGGAGCTGTCTGAACAACTACATGCTTTGTAGGATCAGCTAAAGCTTCCCAAATCTTATCGGTATCATCTTTTTCGGTGAGTGCGCCTGTAGGACAAACGGCAGTACACTGACCGCAGGAAATACAGGGAACATTGGAAAGACCAACCTCAAAGGGAGTGCCGATATTAGTATCAATACCGCGGTTGTTAGCGCCAATAACGCCAACATACTGTTCTTCACAAGCTGCAACACAGCGACGGCAAAGAACACACTTGTTGTTATCGCGAACAAGGTGAGGTGTGCTAAGATCGAGTTCATATTCAGGTTTGAAACCGCCGAAAGCGTTTTCATCTACACCGTAATCACGGCACATTTTCTGTAATTCGCAGTTTGTTGAACGAACACAGGAAAGACACTTTTTCTCGTGAGTTGAGAGAATAAGTTCGAGAGTTGTTTTTCTGGCTTTCTGAACTTTTTCAGTATTGGTAAGAACCTCCATACCCTCAGTAATCGGGTAAACACAAGCAGTAACTATACGGAAGCCTCTGCCCTCATTAACCTCAACAACGCAGATACGGCAAGCACCGATTTCGTTCTTTTCTTTCATAAAACAAAGAGTAGGAATTTCAATACCTGCAAGACGGGCGGCATCTAAAATAGTAGAGCCTTTAGGTGCGCAAACAGCAATACCATTAATTTTAACATTTATCATATCCATTATATTAAGGCTCCTTTCTTATATCTTTGAAATTGCTTTAAACTTACAGTTGCCCATACATACACCGCACTTAACGCACTTTTCAGCGTCAATTTCATAAGAAGGCAGTTTATGACCGGGAGCAATGTAATCGGTCTTAATAATAGCATTAACAGGGCAGTTTCTTGCACATACGCCACAACCGATACATTTTTCTTTATCAACAGTAAATGTAAGTAAATCTTTACATACGCCTGCAGGACACTTTTTATCAACAACATGAGCGACGTACTCATCGCGGAAGAAGTTAAGTGTAGCAAGAACAGGGTTAGGAGCAGTCTGACCGAGACCGCAAAGTGAATTCTGCTTAATGTAGTTACAGAGTTCTTCAAGTCTGTCAATATCCTCAAGTGTTCCCTTACCCTTTGTAATATCATCGAGTAATTCGAGAAGACGCTTTGTACCTACACGGCAAGGAGTACATTTACCGCAAGACTCGTCAACTGTGAACTCAAGGAAGAATTTAGCCATATCAACCATACAGGTGTCTTCATCCATAACAATAAGTCCGCCTGAACCCATCATACAGCCGATAGCTGTAAGGTTAGCAAAGTCAACCTCTGTATCGATAAGTGACTCAGGAATACATCCACCTGAAGGACCACCCGTCTGAGCAGCCTTAAATTTCTTGCCGTTAGGAATACCGCCGCCGATATCATCGATGATGTGACGGAGTGTTGTACCCATAGGAATTTCAACAAGACCTGTGTTGTTGATATTACCGCCTAAAGCGAATACCTTTGTACCCTTACTTCTTTCAGTACCCATTGAAGCAAACCAATCAGCACCGCGAAGGATAATCTGAGGGATATTAGCAAAGGTTTCAACGTTATTTTCAACTGTAGGCTTACCAAAAAGACCTTTAACTGCAGGATAAGGAGGACGGGGTCTTGGCTCACCGCGGTTACCCTCAATAGAGGTCATAAGAGCAGTTTCCTCACCGCAAACGAACGCGCCGGCTCCAAGACGAATGAATAAATCAAAGTCAAAACCTGAACCGAAGATATCCTTACCTAAAAGGCCATATTCACGGGCATCGTCAATAGCCTTCTGCAAACGGCGAACAGCGATAGGATATTCAGCACGAACATAAACATAACCTTCTGTGGCGCCGATAGCGTAACCTGCGATAGCCATAGCCTCAATAAGACAGTGGGGGTCGCCCTCAAGAACAGAACGGTCCATAAATGCACCGGGGTCGCCTTCGTCGGCATTACATACAACATATTTCTGGTCTGCTTTGTTAGGAGCACATAAAGACCATTTAAAACCTGTGGGGAAGCCGCCGCCTCCACGTCCACGAAGACCTGAATCCTTAACAACCTGAATAACTTCTTCAGGAGTCATTTCGGTAAGAACCTTACCTAATGCCTCATAACCGTCCATTGCGATATACTCGTCAATGCTTTCGGGGTTGATAACACCGCAGTTACGGAGAACTACACGGTTCTGAGATTTGTAGAATGCAGTATCGCTAAGCGCTATGTTAGCAATATCCTTTACTTCTTCTGCACCTGTATCGCTGTAAACCAAACGTTCAACAATACGGCCTTTAAGAAGATGTTCTTCAACGATTTCCTTTACATCGTCAGGTTCTACACGGCTGTAAAAAGTACCGTCAGGATAAACGATAACAACAGGGCCTAATGCGCAAAGACCGAAACAACCGGTTTGTACAATTTTAACTTCTTCTGTAAGTCCGCAATTTTCGATATTGCTTTCAAAAGCCTTTTGAATATCAAGGCTTCCTGAAGAAGTACAGCCTGTACCGCCACAAATAAGTACATGTGCACGAATCATAAATTTAAACCTCCATTATTACTTAGAAGCGCCGATTGTATACTCTGCTACAACCTTACCGCCCTTAATATGTTCTTCAACTACACGCTTTGCTTTTTCAGCGTCCATTTTAACATAGGTAACCTTTTCCTTATCAGC
>JAZNJT010000087.1:0-17310 GCA_045578145.1 Acutalibacteraceae bacterium | reverse complement strand
AAAAATCAGGCCAAAAAAAACACTTAGAATTTGGGAAATAATCTTTTTAATATTAGGCTCGCCGATATGGCTTTCTCTGTTAATAGCCGCGCTTGCTGTGATATTTTCGGGATACGTTATTTTGTGGTCTGTTATAATTTCCTTATGGGCGGTAGAAGTATCGCTTTTAGGCGCTACTCTCGGCGGTGCTATAGCCGGCATAGTTTTTGCCTTTAGTGGCAATTCGCTTACCGGCATTGCTATGATAGGCTCTGTATTTTGCTTAACAGGACTTTCTATTCTCTTTTTCTATTCTTGCAAGCTAGCTACAAAAGGTATCATACTGCTCACTAAAATAATCTTCATAAAGTTCAAAAACTGCTTTATAAAAAAGGAGGCAAACCTATGAGAAAAACAAAACTATGGCTTATTACAGCTGCTTTGCTAATACTTATTGGATGCTTAATTTTTGGAGGTGTGATGACAGTACTTAATTGGGATTTTACTAAACTTTCAACCGTTAAATTTGAAACTAACAATTATGAAATAAACGAAGAATATAAAAGCATTTCAGTTGTTACCGATACCGCCGATATTGTGTTCATACCCCGTGAAAGTACAAATACCTCGGTTGTTTGCCGTGAACAAAGAAATTTGAAGCATTCTGTTACTGTAAAGGAAGATACCCTTTTTATTGAGATTATTGATAATAGAAAATGGTATGAATATATAGGTATTAACATAGGCAGTCAAAAGATAACTGTCTATTTGCCCAAAGCTCAATATGATATGCTTACTATAAAGGAAAGCACGGGCGATATAGAAATACCAAAGAACTTTAACTTCAATAGTATTGATATTAAAACAAGCACAGGAAATATTAATGCTGAAAATATAACAACAGGTACGTTTAACCTTTCTGTTTCAACCGGAAATATTAATTTGAAAAACATTTCATGTGAAAGCCTCACTACAAACGGAAGCACAGGAAAGGTTACACTTCAAAACGTAATTGCAACCGATTCTTTTTCTATTAAAAGAAGCACAGGTGACATAAAATTCGACAAATGCGACGCCGCAGAAATTTTGGTAGAAACCGATACAGGAAATGTTAAAGGCGCCTTGCTTTCTGACAAAGTGTTCATCGCAAAAAGCGACACAGGTAGAATTAATGTTCCAAAAACCGTAACAGGCGGTAAATGTGAAATCTCCACCGATACAGGAGATATTGAAATAGACATTATAAAACATGGAGATTAGTATGGAATTTAATAAAAAATTACAGGAGCTTAGAAAACAAAAAGGACTCACACAAGAGGAATTTGCAAAAGCGCTTTATGTCTCACGAACTGCAATTTCAAAGTGGGAATCAGGACGAGGGTATCCAAACATAGAATCCTTAAAAGCAATAGCTAAATTTTTCAGCGTCACAGTTGATGAACTGCTTTCAACTGATGAATTACTCACTATAGCCGAAGAAAATACCAAGCTAAAAGAAAAGCATTTTTGCGACTTATTATTCGGACTTCTTGACCTTAGCGCCTTAATATTTCTTTTTCTGCCGTTTTTTGCCCAAAATGAAAACGGAATAATAAAGGCTGTCCCACTTTTATCTTTAACCGAAATTGCACCTTATCTGAAAATAGGATATTATATCGTAATAATTGCAATTATTCTATTTGGAATCGGAACACTAACACTACAAAACTGCGACCGTATATTTTGGGTGAAAAACAAAAGTAAAATATCGTTAATTTTAAATGCACTCGGCACACTTGTATTTATCATAAGTAAACAACCCTATGCCGCTGTCTTTTCGTTTGTTTTTTTAATAATTAAAGTTTTAATTATTACCAGAAAGCAATGATACTTAATGTGTCACCTATGTGACGCCTCGTTTCTTGCAATTATTCAAGCCCACCTTTAAAATGTGTTTAAATACACAGAAAAGGTAGGCTTTTTAAATGAAAAAAGAACGAAAATTATTTTGCATTTCAGTATGTATGCTTATAGCATTCGTACTATGGACACTGCTAATCAAATTTATTGATGTTAAAGCAATAGGACCTCAAAAATCAACTGTTGGGTTTGCAACCTTTAACGCATTTATTCATAATATTACAGGTGTTAATATGTTGCTATATACTATCACCGATTGGTTAAGTTTAGTACCGCTATTATTTGTAATTGGATTTGCACTGCTTGGACTTATACAATGGATTAAGCGCAGACAGCTAAAAAAAGTTGATTGTAGTCTCTTTGTTCTGGGCGGATTTTATATTGTTACTATGTCAGTATATGTCTTCTTTGAAATGGTTATAGTTAACTACAGACCCATACTCATCAACGATTATTTAGAAGCTTCGTTTCCCTCCTCTACAACTATGCTTGTAATGTGTGTAATTCCAACCGCAATAATGCAGCTTAATACACGCATAAAGAATAAACCAATTAGACAACTTATTAATTTTGTCCTCACAGCCTTCATTATATTTATGGTAATAAGCAGACTGCTTTCAGGTGTGCATTGGGTTACAGATATTATAGGTGGTGCAATAATTAGCATCGGACTTGTAATGATGTACCGATATTTTATTAGTTTAAAGAAAACAGCATAAAGAAAACCCCGAAAACCGTGATGGTTTCGGGGTTTTTGAATACTCTGAAATAATACAGATTATCTCTTTGAGAACTGGGGTGCACGACGTGCGCCTTTGAGACCGTATTTCTTTCTTTCCTTCATACGAGGGTCACGGGTAAGAAGGCCAGCTTTCTTGAGTTCAGCACGAAGTTCAGCATCATACTGAAGAAGAGCGCGGGAAATACCGTGACGGATAGCACCAGCCTGACCTGTAACACCGCCACCTGCGACACGACAGATGATATCAAACTTATCGAGTGTGCCTGTAAGGTTAAGAGGCTGACGAACAATAAGTTTTAAGGTTTCAAGGCCAAAATAATCGTCAATTTCTCTATCATTGATGATGATTTTGCCTGTACCGTTGTATACGCGAACACGGGCAACAGAACTTTTTCTTCTGCCTGTTCCGTAGAAATAAGGCTTTTCATTAAACATAATTTCTGTCTCCCTTCTTAAAATTCATACTTTTCCGGTTTCTGAGCTACCTGCTTGTAGTCAGCACCGCTGTAAATGTGAAGTCTTGTAAGTGCTTTACGGCCAATTGTAGTATCGGGAACCATACCCTTAACTGCAAGTTCCATAGCAAGCTCAGGACGAGTCTTCATAAGAGTTCCGTACTGAACCTCTTTAAGACCGCCGATGTAACCTGTATGACGGCGATAATACTTATTTTCTAACTTCTTGCCTGTTAAAACTGCTTTATCAGCATTGATAACGATAACATGGTCACCGCAATCTACATGAGGAGTAAACTCGGGCTTAATTTTGCCGCGAAGAATATCCGCAACCTTTGTTGCTGTGCGACCTAAAGGTCTGTTAGCAGCATCGATTATATACCATTTACGCTGAATTTCAGCAGGCTTTGCCATAAATGTTGACATAATGATAACCTCCGTAATTATATTTTGTGTGACGAGAAAGCATAATTCTCCCACAACCAGCTTGAATATAATAACACACCGAAAAACCGTTGTCAATACTTAATTTTAAAAATTTTAATTTAGATTTTAAAAGCTCCTGCTTTCTCTTGTTTTCTTTTGTTTTCTCTTGTTTTCTCACTTTCGAATTTTACTTTTTTTATAAAAAATACCCAACCTCTATACGAGGTTGGGTAATAATTTTTAAATATTACATTTTAGCAAGGTTTGCTTTAAGGTTATTAAGCTGTTCGCGAAGCGCTTCGGGGAGTCTGTCACCAAACTTCTTGTAATGCTCTTCAATTTCCTCAGCTTCCTTAGTCCAAACATCCTTATCAACCTTTAAGATAGACTTAAGTGTATCCATATCCATATCCAAGTCTGTAAGGTCAATATCTTCTGGCATCGGAACATAACCGATAGCGGTTTCAGTTGCCTCTGCTTCGCCTTCGCAACGGTCAATAATCCAGTTGAGAACTCTCATATTATCACCAAAGCCAGGCCATACAAAGTTGCCCTCGTCATCGGTACGGAACCAGTTAACATTGAAAATTTTAGGAGCCTTGTCGCCTAATTTCTCTCCCATTTCGAGCCAATGCTTGAAATAGTCACCCATATGGTAACCACAGAAGGGAAGCATAGCCATAGGATCGCGTCGAACAACACCTACTGCACCTGCAGCAGCGGCTGTGGTTTCAGAAGCCATTGCAGAACCTACGAATACACCGTTAACCCAATCCTTTGATTGATATACGAGAGGAGCGCACTTAGCTCGGCGACCGCCGAAGATAATTGCAGAAATCGGAACGCCTGCACCCTTATTAAATTCTTCAGAAATGCAAGGACAATTTTCAGCAGGAGCTGTGAATCTTGAGTTGGGGTGAGCAGCACAAGTAGACTTATCTGCCTTGTTGAACTTAGCAGGATCCCAAGGATTACCCTTCCAGTCAAGTGCGTTTTCAGGTAAGTTCTTATTAAGACCTTCCCACCAAACCGTATTATCGTTAAGATCAAGAGCTACATTTGTGAAAATAGTATTCTTCTTTGTACTTTCAAGAGCGTTAAAGTTAGAATGCTCGTTAGTACCTGGAGCAACACCAAAGAAACCGTTTTCGGGGTTAATAGCGTAAAGTCTGCCGTCAGGGCCTATCTTCATCCAAGCGATGTCGTCACCAACAGTCCAAATCTTATAACCCTTCTTGCGCAAATACTCAGGAGGAATAAGCATAGCAAGGTTGGTCTTTCCGCAAGCCGACGGGAATGCAGCTGCAACATATTTAACCTCTCCCTTAGGATTCTGAAGACCCAAGATAAGCATATGCTCAGCCATCCAGCCTTCTTTCCAACCCTGATAAGAAGCTATACGAAGTGCAAAGCACTTTTTACCAAGCAATACGTTTCCGCCGTAACCCGAATTTACAGAAATAATTGTGTTATCCTCAGGGAAATGGCAAATGTAACGGTTTTCGGGATCAACATCGCAACGTGAATGTAAACCTCTTACCCAGTCATTACTGTCGCCGAGAACCTCAAGAACCTTAAGGCTAACGCGAGTCATAATAAGCATATTGAGAACAACATATACAGAGTCAGTTACCTCAATACCAACCTTAGCAAGCGGTGAACCGATAGGTCCCATAGAATAAGGGATAACATACATTGTCTTACCTTTATAACTACCGCGTGCGATTTTATAAAGCTTATCGTACATTTCAGCAGGTGCGCACCAGTTGTTTGTAGGACCTGCATTATCCTTTTCGCTTGTACAGATAAAGGTACGGTCTTCAACACGTGCAACATCATTAGGATTTGTACGGTGTAAATAACAGCCAGGCAATTTTTCTTGATTAAGAGCTGTAAGCTCGCCAAGTTTTACGGCTTCTTCACGTAAAGCTTCTCTCTGCTCGTCAGTTCCGTCAACCCAAACAACATTGTCGGGGGTGAGCAGCTCTTTCATTTCGTCTAACCATTTGATAACTGTTTTATTGGTTGTCATTTTTGAATCTCCTTTTAAAGCTCAATTTTTTCCTTGTATATTATACTTGCTAATAGCACAAATTGCAATAGAAATTATGATATTTTTCTTAATAATCTTAAAAATATTGACATAATAAAGAAAAAGTCTTAAAATTAAAATATCGGGGGGATATTAATGAAAGACGGTTTTATCAGAGTTGCGGCAGGTGTGCCTAAAGTATCTGTTGCAGATGTTAACGCTAACACCCAAAATGTTAAAAAGCTAATTTCTTTAGCAGACAAAAATCAAATAAAACTTTTGGTATTACCTGAACTTTGTATTACCTCATCTACCTGCGGCGATTTGTTTTTTAACAGTCTTTTAATTTCTGCTGCAAAACAAGCTCTTTATGAACTTGCAGAGTTTACAAAAGGCAAATCCCCCATAGTAATAGTAGGATTGCCTCTTGAGGATAACGGAAGCTTATATAACTGTGCCGCAGTATTAAAAAACGGTGAAATTTTAGGTATTGTTAAAAAAACCTCTCTTGAAAATAGCCGTATTTCAGATGAGAGCCGTTATTTTTCTTCCCTTAAAACCGATAATAATTATTTTAAAACCGATGATTTTTCATTTACTGTTTTAATTGGCGACCCTTGTGGCAATCCGATTAACAGTAATGCAGATATTATAGTCAACTTAGCAGCTGTCAGACACACCGTAGGTAAAGGCGAAAAAATTAAAGATACAATCTGTAATATGGGTTATGCCTGTGTTTTTGCTTCAAGCGGACTTGGAGAATCGACTACTGACAATGTTTTTTCAGGATTAACATATATTTCTTCTGGCGGTAAAATTTTAGCTCAGGGCGAGCCGTTCTGTTATGAAAATCTTATTTTTTCAGATGTTAATATCAAAAACAATTACCGTGCAGATACAATTTGTGAACAAATATCAAAAAACACAATAGAAAAAAATCCGTTTTTACCAAGCTTTGTAGACAAAGGAGTCTATTTAGAGGAGATTTTGCAGATTCAGTCTCACGCTTTAGCTCGCAGATTAGAGCATACCCATGCTAAAAAGGCGGTAATCGGCATTTCAGGCGGACTTGACAGTACATTAGCGTTGTTGGTTTGCGCACGTGCTATGAAAATTCTAAACCGTCCTGCCACTGATGTTTTAAGCATTACTATGCCCTGCTTTGGAACTACAAGCCGAACACGCTCAAATTCTGAAATACTATGCGCCGAGCTCGGTGTGGATTTCAAAGAAATAAATATAACCTCAGCTGTTAAACAACATTTTGAGGATATCGGTCAAAGTGAAAGTGTTTTCGATATAACCTATGAAAACTCACAGGCAAGAGAACGGACACAGGTGCTTATGGATATAGCCAATAAAGAAAATGGTCTTGTTGTGGGTACTGGTGACCTTTCTGAATTAGCACTCGGTTGGGCTACCTATAACGGCGACCACATGTCAATGTATGGCGTAAATGCAAGTGTGCCCAAAACACTTATCCGCTATATCGTTGAATATGAAGCTTCTAATTCTTGCGAAGAACTTAAAAATGTTTTACTTGATATTTTGGCCACACCCGTATCGCCAGAGCTTTTACCTGCTAACCATAAAGGTGAAATTGCTCAAAAAACCGAAGACCTTGTGGGACCTTATGAATTACATGATTTCTTCATCTACCGAATGTTAGGTCTTAACGAAAACCCTAAAGAGATTTTTAATGCGGCAGTTTCCGTTTTCCCTGAATATAGCAAAGAAACCATTAAAAAATGGCTTACCGTATTTACAAGGCGGTTCTTTACACAACAATTCAAACGTTCTTGCTTGCCTGACGGACCTATGGTTACCGAAATCAGTCTATCCCCCAGAGGCGCTTTTAAAATGCCAACAGATGCAAGCTGTAATCTGTGGCTCAGTCAAATAGAAACTTTATAATGATTATAAAAAAACAGTGCTGAATTATTTTTCAGCACTGTTTTTATTTTGTTTCATTTCAAAGTGAATAAGCACACTGAGTAAAGCACGTAAGAGTATTACCGCGCCAAGCACTAACAATTCACTCATTTCACGAATGAGAACCGTTTTTAAAATCTCAGCCGCCATTTTAAATTCCAATCCTGTAGCTAAGCCACTTGCTAAGTGGAACTGCAAATCAAATTTTTTGTGAAAAAATGTATTTTGAATGTATTCCCAAAATGCATAAACTCCACTCCAAGCAACTACTGCTATACCCATTATTTCGAGAATAGCAATAATATAAGGCAATACCTCTTCTATAATACCCTCTAAAAAATTCATAATTCACCTCAAAAAAAGGAGAACCCTTTAAAGAGTTCTCCTTTCTGAAAAATCAAAATTATTCGTTAATCTTGGTAACAACACCAGAACCAACGGTACGGCCACCTTCACGGATAGCGAAACGTAAGCCTTCTTCGATAGCGATAGGAGTGATAAGTTCAACATCCATCTCTACGTTATCGCCAGGCATACACATTTCTGTGCCAGCAGGAAGAGTGATAACACCAGTAACGTCAGTAGTTCTGAAATAGAACTGAGGACGGTAGTTGTTGAAGAAAGGAGTATGACGTCCGCCTTCTTCTTTGCTAAGAACGTAAACTTGACCATGGAACTTTGTATGGGGGTTGATTGAACCGGGCTTACAAAGAACCTGACCACGCTCGATCTCGTCACGGCCAACACCACGGAGAAGAGCACCTACGTTATCACCAGCCTCACAGTATGTGAGAGTCTTACGGAACATTTCCATTGAAGTAACTACAGTCTTAGCGCGTTCTTCGGTAAGACCAATGATTTCAACTTCGTCACCAGCATTTAACTGACCACGTTCAACACGGCCTGTAACAACAGTACCACGACCAGAAATTGTCATAACGTCCTCGATAGGCATAAGGAAAGGCATATCAGCCTTACGGTCAGGAGTAGGAATGTAACTGTCAACAGCATCCATAAGTTCCTGAATAGGAGCGTATACAGGATCAGAAGGATCCTTAGAATCGCTGTCAAGAGCCTTGAAAGCAGAACCCTTGATGATAGGTGTATCATCGCCAGGGAATTCATATTTATCAAGAGTCTCACGGATTTCCATTTCAACGAGTTCGAGAAGCTCTTCATCGTCTACTAAGTCAGTCTTATTCATGAATACTACGATGTAAGGAACGCCAACCTGACGAGCAAGGAGAAGGTGTTCTTTAGTCTGAGCCATAGGACCATCAGTAGAAGCGATAACGAGGATAGCGCCGTCCATCTGAGCAGCACCGGTGATCATGTTCTTAACATAGTCAGCGTGTCCGGGGCAGTCAACGTGTGCATAGTGACGTGCATCTGTTTCGTACTCAACGTGAGCGGTATTGATTGTGATACCACGCTCTCTCTCTTCAGGAGCCTTATCGATGTTTGAATAATCCTCGAAAGATGCCTGTCCCTTAAGAGAAAGGTACTTAGTGATTGCTGCTGTGAGTGTTGTCTTACCATGGTCAACGTGGCCAATGGTACCAATGTTTACGTGGGGCTTATTTCTTTCAAAAGCTACCTTTGCCATTGTAAATTTCCTCCTTAGAAATTTAAATTATTATTTTAAATATAGTTTACCAAAAAAATAGCTAAATTTCAAGTATTATTTACGCTAAATTAATCTTTCTTAGTTCTAGCGGAAATAATCTTTTCAGATATGCTCTTAGGAACTTCCTTATAGCCATCGGGTTCCATTACATACTGACCGCGTCCCTGTGTTTTAGAACGAAGGTCGGTAGCATAACCGAACATATCACCGAGAGGTACTCTTGCATTAATCTGCTTAACACCAGAACGGTCTTCAAAGCCTTGAATTTCGCCACGGCGAGAGTTAAGGTCACCGATAACGTCACCCATATATTCTTCAGGAACAATAACTGTAACCTTCATAATAGGCTCTAAGAGAACGGGGTCTGCCAAACGGCAAGCCTCTTTAAATGCCATACTACCTGCAATCTTAAATGCCATTTCAGAAGAGTCAACTTCGTGATATGATCCGTCGTAAAGTGTTACCTTAACGTCTACTACAGGATAGTTAGCAAGTACACCTGCTTGAAGTGAACCCTTAATACCTGCATCAACAGCGGGGATATATTCCTTCGGAACAGTACCGCCTGATACATTATTGATAAACTCGTAACCCTTACCGGATTCGTTAGGCTCAACAATAATCTTTACGTGACCGTACTGACCGGAACCACCGGACTGACGCTTGTACTTAGTTTCGTGGTCAACCTTCTTGCGAATACTTTCTTTATATGCAACCTGAGGTGCACCAACATTTGCTTCTACCTTAAATTCGCGAAGCAAACGGTCAACAATGATTTCAAGGTGTAATTCACCCATACCGGCAATAATTGTCTGACCGGTTTCTTCATCGGTATAAGCCTTAAAGGTCGGGTCTTCTTCTGCAAGCTTTGCAAGAGAAAGTCCCATCTTCTCCTGACCTGCTTTTGTCTTAGGCTCAATAGCTACACGAATAACAGGCTCGGGGAAGTTCATTGATTCAAGAATAACAGGATGCTTTTCATCACAAAGAGTATCACCTGTTGTGGTATTCTTAAGACCTACTGCTGCAGCGATATCTCCTGCATATACAGTTTCAAGGTCTTCTCTGTGGTTAGCGTGCATCTGCAAAATACGTCCAAGACGCTCTCTGTTCTGTTTTACAGAGTTGTAAACGCCGCTTCCTGCGTCAACAGTACCTGAGTACACGCGGAAGAAGCAAATCTTACCAACAAATGGGTCAGTAGCAATCTTGAATGCGAGCGCTGAGAAAGGCTCGTCATCAGAAGAATGTCTTACTTCCGCCTCATCGGTATCAGGATTTACACCCTTGATAGCTTCAACGTCTGTAGGAGCAGGCATATAATCAACAACAGCGTCAAGCAAAGGCTGAACGCCCTTGTTTCTGTATGAAGTACCACAGCAAATCGGCACCATGCTGTTAGCAATAGTAGACTGACGGATAATCTTCTTCATCTGGTCAACAGTTGGTTCTTCACCATCGAAGTATTTCTCCATAAGTTCTTCATCTTGCTCAACGATGTGCTCAATAAGCTCTGTGCGGTATTTGTTAGCGAGTTCAACCATATCCTCAGGAATAGCTTCCTCTCTAACATCTTTACCAAGGTCATCGTAATACATAATAGCTTTCATTTCTACTAAGTCAATGATGCCCTTGAAGGTGTCCTCAGAGCCGATAGGCAACTGAATCGGAACACCATTACAGTTGAAACGTTCTTTAATCATTTTAAGAACGTTATAGAAATCAGCACCCATAATGTCCATCTTATTAACATAAATCATACGGGGTACTTTGTATTCGTCAGCCTGACGCCAAACGGTCTCAGACTGAGGCTCAACACCGCCCTTTGCGCAAAGAACGGTTACAGAACCGTCAAGTACGCGGAGTGAACGCTGAACTTCAACTGTAAAGTCAACGTGTCCGGGAGTGTCAATAATATTGATACGATGGTCTTTCCAGAAGCAGGTAGTAGCCGCAGAAGTAATGGTAATACCTCTCTCCTGCTCTTGCTCCATCCAGTCCATGGTTGCGCCGCCATCATGAGTTTCACCCATCTTACGGTTTACACCTGTATAGAAAAGGATACGCTCTGTAGTGGTGGTTTTACCGGCGTCGATATGTGCCATAATACCAATATTTCTTGTCATTTCAAGAGATACTTTTCTTGGCATATTATCCTCCAATCCGCCAAAATAGCGGTGAACATAAATTGTTGTTTAAAACTACCATCTGTAGTGAGCAAAAGCTCTGTTTGCTTCTGCCATCTTGTGTGTATCTTCGCGCTTTTTAGCAGCACCGCCGATACCGTTAACAGCATCAAGAATTTCACCTGCAAGACGTTCTTTCATGGTTCTTTCAGAACGGTTGCGGCTATATGTTGTTAACCAACGAAGACCTAAGGTCTGCTTTCTTTCGGGACGAACTTCAAAAGGTACCTGATAGGTTGCGCCACCCTTACGAACAGCCTTAACCTCTAACTGCGGCATTACATTTTCCATTGCAGCATCAAATACTTCGAGTGGGTCCTTCCCTGTTTTTTCACTGATAATGTCGAAAGCGCCGTATACAATCTTCTGAGCTACGCCTTTCTTACCGTCAAGCATAATGTTGTTGATAAGACGTGTAACTATCTTGGAGTTGTACATCGGATCCGGCAATACATCGCGCTTTGCGATAAAGCCTCTTCTTGGCACTTTACTTCCCTCCTTCATAATGATGATATCATAGGTACTCGAGTAACTTCCCCGTGGCACCAAGCAGTCGGCTTATACATATATATAAATGCCGCTGCTATAGTTGCAGCAGAGATTATTCTCTCAAAAATTACTTTGCACCTTGTTTTGGACGCTTTGCGCCGTACTTAGAACGGCTCTGCATTCTGTTTGCTACGCCCTGAGTATCAAGTGTTCCTCTAACGATGTGGTAACGCACACCGGGAAGGTCCTTAACACGTCCGCCACGAATAAGAACAACGCTATGCTCTTGAAGATTGTGTCCAATTCCTGGAATGTAAGCAGAAACTTCAATTCCGTTGGAAAGACGAACTCTGGCAATTTTACGAAGAGCAGAGTTAGGCTTCTTAGGCGTGGATGTTTTAACGGCTGTACAAACACCGCGCTTCTGAGGAGAATCATTGTCTGTAGGTTTGCGCTTCATAGAGTTATAACCCTTTAAAAGAGCAGGAGCCTTAGCCTTCTTCTCAACAGTTTCACGACCGCTGCGAACCAACTGGTTAAACGTAGGCACTCATTACACCTCCTAAATTCAATTTACCGCATAATTCGGCATGCTAAAATAGTTTATCACAATTTTCCAAATATGTCAATCACTTTTTTAAAAAACAATTGACATTAGAACAGATGTTCTGTATAATAAACTCAAGGTGGTGAAATTATGGGTTTTTCAGAGGAGTTTAACAATAATTTAAAATGCTGTTTTACGGGCTACCGACCATCAAAACTCCCATTTGAAATATATGATAAAGAAAATTCATACTACAAGCAATTTGAAAACTCTCTTATCGAGGAAATACTAAAGCTGGCAAAGCAAGGTTGCCGCACCTTTTATACAGGTATGGCTATGGGGTTTGATATTATTGCCGCGGAAATTGTTTTACTTGTGAAAAACGCTTATGATACTCCGCTTGAATTAATATGTGTACTCCCTTTTGAAAACCAAAGTGAAAGCTTTTATCCTTATTGGAAAAATAAATATAATGACATACTTAATCAATGCGACAGTAGAATTTGTCTTAATGAGCAATATCAAAAAGGTTGCTATCAGCAACGAAACAAATATATGGTTGACAACAGCGATTATGTGCTTACATGGTATGACGGAAAATCAGGTGGCACACGCAACACACTCAATTATGCAGCAAAGCTCGGGCGGTATATCATAAATGCCAACAAAGAGCAACCCGAAAACTTTGCAGTTCAAACCTATTTTGAGATTATATAAAAACGGAAGAAGCAAAACTTCTTCCGTTTTTTGTGTATATCGCACTGCGACTCTTTAACTTTTCACTATATTATAGAGTCGGTCGGTAAGCCGAGTTCTGTCGTGGACGGTTATCTATCTCGACGCAGGGTTACCCCTTGCGCTCAAGCCGTTTTTCGTGGCACATCGGGCAAATGTATAGCCACAGTTAACGTTGCTCCGAATAGGGTTTACAGGGTCTCGACGTTCCCGTGAGACCGGTGAGCTCTTACCTCGCCTTTCCACCCTTACCGTATAAATACGGCGGTATATCTCTGTTGCACTTTCCCTAAGGTCACCCTCGGCGGCCGTTAGCCGCTATTCTGCCCTGTGGGGCTCGGACTTTCCTCAGATATAAAATATCCGCAACCGTCTGACCGACTCTTTAAAGATTTTACCACAAACACTGCTTTGTGTCAAAGCAAACTTTTTTGAATAAAATATAATGTTTGGAGGTAAACATTGTGAAAAATTTTAATTTCAAATACTTTTTAGCAAGCAATTCGTGTGAAGGCTTTATTTCTGATTTTGGCAACTGCTATAACCCAACGGATAAATGGAAAACTTATATTATAAAGGGTGGTCCTGGGACCGGAAAATCCTCTTTTATGAAATATATGGCAGCAAAAGCCGATGAAAAAAAGCTTAAAATTATTTTATGTCCTTGCAGCAGTGACCCCAATTCTCTCGATGCAGTAATATTTCCTGATATTAAAACCGTGATATTAGACGGCACTGCTCCCCACACTTTAGACCCTGTTCTCCCCGGTGTATGTGAAGAAATTCTCAATTTCGGCGAGCATTGGCAAGCGGAAAAATTAGAAGCTTACCGAAAGGAAATAATATCAGTTACTATGGAGAATAAAGCTTACCATAGATCAGCCTCAAAGTATTTTAAAGCAGCGGGTACTCTGCTTAATGATAACTTGAATTTATCGCTTTCTATTACCGATAAAGAAAAAGCAAACCGCCTTGCAAGCAAACTGTGTAAAAAACATATCCCTGCAAAAAAGGGTAATTCTTTTGAGTGGGTAAGATATCTTGGCGGTCTTACGCCAAAGGGAGTTGTATCGTTTGGAAGCACAGCGCTATGCGAATGCAAAAATACAGTAATAATAAATGACCGATTTGGAGCAGTATCAAGCGTAATTTTCCCGAAAATCAGAGAATACGCACTAAACAGCGGTTACGAAATAATAACTGTTAAAAATCCGTTTTTGCCAACCGTTCTTTTAGACGGTATATTAATCCCCGATCTTTCCTTAGCATTTTTAAGGGAATATGAGTATATGCACTTAAACACAGAGGTCCGCCGAATACACGCGCGAAGATTTATTAATACCACCGCTTTGAGCCGTCATAAAACACATTTAAAGCTCAACGAAAAAATGGTTAAACAACTGCTTATTTCAGGGTGTGAGTGTTTGAGCAAGGCAAAGCTTGTACACGATGAACTCGAAAAATATTATATATCCGCAATGGATTTTAAAAAGCTTACCGCCTTTGCAGAAGACTTTGCAAACAAGCTTTTCAAAAATTAAATCCATCCATATGTTTAATTTTAGCATAAAACCAACCTAATTGATGCACTTCTTACCAAACAAACGGTAAAATTCTGTATTTCACTTTGGTTTTATATTCTCTGTAGCCTTTAAGTTCCTCTGTCAATAGTTTTTCCTCGTTTTGTATTCTTATAACGATAACTGCGATATATGGCAGAAAACACAAAAAAGACCACCAAGAGCCAAGCACCAAAGGTATTGCAAGAAACATCCAAATTGTAACTGAATACATAGGATGGCGCACAATACCGTAAAGACCTGATACTATTACCTCTTGGCCTTCTTGCACATTTACAGTTCTTGAAAGATACGCATTTTCACGCAAAATTTCTGCATAAAGACCGTAAGACACAAGAAATATCAATACGGCTATTATTGTAACAAACATTGACACTTTTGACCAACCAAAACGAAAATCAAGTCCCGCAACTATAAAACCTATAATAAAAATCAAACCCGAAAAGGCTACTACTCCTTTTTGCGCATTTTGCTCTTCCTTATATTCTAGCCGTTTTTTAAGCAGGTCGGGGGCATTTATTAAAAGTACTGTTCCCAAAATAAAAATTGGTATAAACAATATACTCATAAAAGCCCACCCCCGTATGTAGTTTAAACTGCCCGCGGGCAAAAAAACAAGTAGTGCCACAACTAAAAGTCCGCATATAAATTTTGTGATTGCACTAAAGAATAATTTCATTTTCCTCACCTTTTTTATTATACTATAATCGTTTTAAAAAGTCATTAATAATATATCTTTGGGTACACTACATTTCGGGGGGATTTTATGGATATTTTAAAACTAATTTTAACTTCTGTTCTTTCAGCCGTTGCACTTTTTGTAATCGCTAAGATTATGGGACATAAGCAGATGTCACAACTTGACTTTTTTGACTATATCTCAGGTATAACAATCGGATCTATTGCTGCAGAGCTTGCAACAGAACTAGAAAAACCTTGGAAACCACTTATTGCTATGATTGTTTACGGAATTATAACTGTAGTACTAACCCTTATAACAAGCAAACTTCCAAAAATGAGAAAATTTATTAACGGCACACCGACAATTATAATGAATAACGGCAAAATATACCGCAAAAATATGAAAAAAGCCAAAATGGACTTAAGCGAATTTATGGTTATGTGCAGACAAGAGGGCTATTTTAATTTAAACGATATACAAACCGCAATTTTTGAATACAACGGCAGACTTACTGTTTTACCCAAATCTACCAAGCGTCCCATAAACCCCACCGATATGAATATAGTGCCACCTCCCGAATCCATTAATACCGAGGTTATTATGGATGGCAGAATTTTAGATGAAAACTTAAAGCGTTTAGGTCTCGATAAAAACTGGCTTTATAAAGAATTAGAGTGTCAGGACTACAAAAATTCAAAAGAAATATTCTTAGGTATTTGTGACAATAACAAACAGCTCACATTATACAAATAAACTTAATCCCCGATAAACCAACTGTTTATCGGGGGTTATGTATTATACCGACTGTTTTTTTATACCAAATATCATTCTGAGCAGACCGCTTAAAAACTTTGGACTTTTCACTAATACAACCTTCATAAAATCATACTCCCATATTAACATTTAAAGTTTGGCACGCAAAGAATTATTATCCATACAGCCAAAATACCAACCAAAAATTTAGGGGGACAAAAGCAACTGATTAAAAGGCCCAAGGCAAAAGTGAGAGCTAATATGCCCTTATTAAAGCCACATCGTCTTCTCATTCCTTATCCCCCGATTTCGATTGTCTTTAATACTATTATATTGAAGATATCAAAAAAGGTTACATTATTTTCTTTTTTTGGCTTCCCAAGGCTTTAAGTCTTTCATTTCGCGGAATAATTGGGTATATGCCTCATATCTTGTTTGCTGAATTCCACCGTTTTTAACGGCGTTTATAACCGCACAGCCATTCTCAGATGTATGTGTGCAGGTTGAAAATTTACAACCGTCCACATAATCTCCAAACTCGGCAAAGCAAAATGGCAGTCTTTCTTTAAGCCCGTAATCATTATAATCAAGTTCCAAAGATGAAAAACCAGGTGTGTCCGCAACAAATGAGCCTTCCATTAGTTTGTAAAGCTCGGTATGGCGGGTGGTATGTCTTCCTCTGCCTAGCTTATCGCTTACCTCACCTGTAGCTATAATCTCTTTTCCGAATATATTATTCAAAATACTTGATTTGCCTACACCCGAATTCCCCGTAAAAGCCGAAATACAATCTTTCATTTCAACTTTAAGCTCATCTATACCAATGCCCTCCTCAGCAGAAACAACATAGGTTTTAAATCCTGCCTTGTCATAAATATTTTTAAACCCGCTAAAATCACCCATATCGCATTTATTGAAAACTATAATCGGCTCAATATTGTTATACATCGCTATCACAGTCATTTTATCAATAAGAAATGTGTTAGGCTTTGGCGAAGAAAAAGATGACACAATAAAAAGTTTATCTATATTTGCCACAGGCGGTCTTATAAGACTGTTTTTACGCGGTAAAATTTCATCTATAACGCCTGTGGTCTCACTGGTTTTTTCAAATATGGTACTGTCACCGACCAAAGGGGAAACTCCGCTTTTGCGGAAGCTTCCCCTTGCCTTACATTCAAAAATTTCATCACCTGATGAAACGTAATAAAAGCCTGACAGTGCCTTTATTATAATACCTGTCATA
>JAZNJT010000086.1:0-30639 GCA_045578145.1 Acutalibacteraceae bacterium | reverse complement strand
AATATGATACTACTGAATATCATAAATACGGTTTCGAATGGACAGAAGATTATGTTAAATTCTATTTCGACGGAAATAATTATTTGACAATAACCCGTGCAGAAATGGAAGCAAAGGGTTATACTGATTTTGATGGTTTCTTGAATGAAGCACTTATGATTAATTTCGATAATATTCTTTATCCCGAAAATACTAATGAAAGTCAAAAATCAGTTCTCATTGATTATGTACGTGTTTATCAGACCGCAGATTCTGCTAATGAACTTAATTTTAAATAGTTTTTAACACTTTGTGTATCGGGGGGATTCCCCCGATACACAAACCATTATTATCTCAGGTTTTAATATTTAACGATTTTTGAGGTTGAATTTTCCATAATAATTTATGAAAATTCAACTATAAGTTGCACAGCAGTTTTAAGCTGTTGTAAAGGTGAATGTTGGAGATTCTTTCAGTGTCTTTAAAATTGCTTTTAAAATAGTGAAAAAATCTTCAAAAAACGAGAAAGAGTGCAAATAATGACGGTTGTCTTTGCGTAGATGTGTTATTTCACCACAGTTTTACGCTGACGGTATTGTTAAAACTCCTATTGTTTCTGTAGATTTTTGGGATATAAAACAATTCATAGAAAGGTTCAGTTAGATATGAATAAAGATTTATTAAAAAAAGAGTCAGAAAAATCTAATATCCCATTTGAAAAAATGGGAAGACAATTAGTATGGCATGATGAATTTGATAAAAATGAAATTGATTTCAGCAAATGGCATTTCATACGAGCAATGTGGTCACCAGACGTAGAGTATGACAATACCGAACGCTGTGCTAGAATAGAAGACGGAAAATTGCACCTACAAATTCATAAAAGTGAAAAAGAAGGCATGGTGGTTATTTTACCGGATAGTTTCACTACTAAGGATTTTATGAATTTTAAATATGGTTATCTTGAAATGTGCTGCAAAATTCCTTACCGTCACGGTGCTTGGCCTGGTTTTTGGATGAAAAGCGACACTCCATTTGCAAAAGCTCCTTATATGTCTGAAATAGATATTTTTGAAGTTTTTTCAAGCAATTGTATGGCAGTTTGCAATCTTCATAAATGGCAGGGACTAAATCATACGCTCTTGCCTGACGGAGAAGGTTCACCTAAAAGAGGATATGTGTTTGAAGATTGTTCAAATCTGAATAACGAATATCATGTCTATGGTTTTGAATGGACTGAAGAATATACCGCATTTTATATTGATGGTAAAAAATACGCACAGTTTTCCATTAAGGAAGAAGACGATTTTAGTCCTGAATATTTGCCGGGTATGTCATGTTTCAAAGATTTTCATTATATATTGTTGAATAACGAGCTCTTTACCAGTGGCAAAGATTGGCATCCACAAGGGGCAGTAATTACTGAGGAAGACGAACTACCAATTGATTATTGGGTAGATTGGATAAGACTTTATCAGAATCCTGAAAAGGAAGAAATTGTTTTTAGTGAAGATATAAAAGCAGCACTCGAATAGTTTTTGATTAATAAGAGGAGTAATTGTATGAAAAAATTAAAAGTAATAGTTATCGGTGCGGGTGGCAGAGGTTCTACATATTCAAATGTAATGAGTCTTAACAAAGATAAATTTGAAATTGTTGCTGTTGCAGAACCTATTGAAAATCGCAGAAACTATATAAAGGAATTATTTAATATTGATGAAAATATGTGTTTTAGCGATTATAAGCCTTTATTAGAACTTGGCAAAATAGCTGATTTTGCAATGATCACAACAATGGATCGTGAGCATTTAGAATCATCTTTAAAGGCTATTGAATTAGGTTATGATTTGTTACTCGAAAAACCGATTGCGCCAACTGCTGAAGATTGTATTAAGATAACAAAGGCAGCAAATGAAAAGGGCGTACGCGTAGTTATTTGTACAGTACTTCGTTATGCTGATATTTTTAAAACACTTAAAAATATTATCGATTCCGGAAGAATCGGAAGGATTATGTCTATAAACCATGAAGAGTGTGTGGGAAATGTTCATCAATCCCATAGTTTTGTACGAGGAAATTGGGGAAACAGCGAAAGAAGTTCTACCATGCTCTTGCAAAAATCCTGTCATGATATGGATATATTACAATGGTTAATTAATAAAAAATGTATCAGCGTGCAATCATTTGGCGCACGTTCATATTTTAGAATTGAGAATGCACCTGAAGGAGCTGCTGATTATTGTATACAAGGATGTGTTGCAGGCGATACATGTCCTTATAATGCAACCAAAGTGTATTTTGATAAAAACTGCGAATGGATGAGAGAGCCTGTTACAAGAATGCATAACCCTACTGATGAAGATGTAATTAAAGCTATAACAGAAACACAGTACGGCAAATGTGTGTTTAAGTGTGATAATGATGTTGTGGATCATCAAACTGTTAATATGCTCTTTGAAGACGATATTACCGTTACATTTACAATGAATGCCTTTAATAAGGGCGGAAGATTTATTCATATTATGGGAACATTAGGTGAGGTTCATGCCGCACTTGATGAAAACACGCCAATTACTATTTATGACTTTGTAACACAAGATACTGAAACGATACAACTTGTTGCAAAAGATGGAATCTCAGGTGGTCATGGCGGCGGAGATGAAGGTATAATTGCTGATTTATACGACTATTTTACCGATAATTATACCGGTTGCTCAATACCAACTATTGATGAGTCTTTATTTAACCATTTAATTGTTTTTGCTGCCGAGGAATCAAGAAAAACTAATAAAGTTGTTGACGTTAGCGAATACATAAAGGATATTGAAAAAAAGATTTAATAGATTTTTAGTATGTAAAAAAATTGCTGTTTTCTAAAGTTTAGAAGAATGAAAAGTTTAAATTTATTAAAATTCTTTTTTAAGAACCCTAGTAATTATAGTTTTTAATAAATGAGGACACCTAAAAGGTGTCCTCATTTTACATATAATAAGATATTTTATTCTTATTTAATGCTATTTTCGTAAGATTTGATCATCTTTTCAACCTTCTGACCGCTAATAGAACCGGCTTGTTTAGCTGTAAGGTTATCGTTGTAACCCTGTGTTAGTTAACACCAACCCCTTGATGTCCCGAGTATTATTAAATTATTATAAAAATAAATATATAGGCTAATCGAACCGCTATAATAACACAAAATATTCTTAGAAGCTGTTTTTATTATTTAATAAATAATTTAAAGAGTGAATTATATTAAAAATTACAAATTTTATTGATATAAAAAATTATAAATTAAATTAGTAAAATAAAGAAATATTATTGATTGACAAAATATCATTTTTTGATATAATACATTTAGGGGTGGTATAGGTGAAAGCAGTTTTTATCGATCGTGACGGTACTATGGGTGGAGATTATTATGTTGAATTTCCCCAAGATTATTACCATTATGACGGCACCCGTGACGCTTTTGTATTATTGAAAGAAAATGGGTTTTCACCTATTATTTTTACCAATCAATCCTGTATTGCGAGAAAGAAAGACGGGGGATACGATTTCACCTCTGAATTTAAAGATATAGGAGCGGTGGATTGGTTTATCTGTCCGCACGATAATGATGATAATTGTAATTGCCGCAAACCCAAAACAGGACTTCTGGAACAGGCACAAAGGAAATATGATCTTGATATGAAGGATTGTTATGTTATTGGCGACAGATTTAGCGATATGTTAGCAGGTGGCAAAATGGGGTGCAAACTTATCCTTGTAATGACGGGAAGGGGAGCGGAGTCCATAGGTTGCGACCGTAATAAATGGGCTGAGTACGAGCCTATACATATAGCAGACAATTTTTATGAAGCCGTAAAATGGTTGGTACAAAACGAAAAATAATACTCAATAAAGGCTCCTGTAAAACAGGAAACCCGTGTAGATAAAAAATATGAAGAATTAGAGATAAATACAACTGATAATTATATAAGCGTAAGTATGTATATGCGAATTAAGGTCAAAGTCTCGAATGTCGTATTGGTTATAGATAGTTGTAGATACAGCTCCCCAAATGGTTTCGTCAGGTTTTAGCGGATATGGCAATATAAAATTTTCATTTCAATTAATATTTGGGCGAAAATTGTGTTTGCTCTTTAATTCATAAGCTATTATATCAAATTTTGATGTAATTAAATATATTATATTCCAAGGAGGAATTTTAATGGTAAAATTAAAAATAGGTTTAGTTGGTACTAGTCAGTTAAGTTTCCCCGGTAACAAGGAGGCTGCGTTCCAGTCTTGCGCTGACGCTATGAAGAAGCATGCCGAGACAATGGGATTCGACCTTGTTGTTTATCCTAAGACAGTAATTGTCCGCGAGGATGCCATAGAGGCTGTAAAAGCAATGGAAGACGAGAAAATCGACTTTCTTATGGTTCAGCACACCTCTTATTCTGCAGGTCAGTTAGCACCAGTACTTGCTAAAATTAAAAATGCTAATGTTGGTTTTTGGGCTATTCCTGAAGGTGAGGCAATTGAAGGAGCAGTACCTTTCAACTCGCTTTGCAGTATAAATATGCATATGGGTATTGTTGCTCATTATCTTAAGGATTATAAAATTAAGGTTAAATGGTTCTACGGTTATGGTGAGGATGCCGAGTTTACAAGACGTTTGCAGATTACCGTTCGCGCGCTTACCGCAATAAAAAATCTTAAGTGCTCGAGAATCGGACTTGTAGGTGGAGTGGCTCCCGGATTCAATGACCTTTATGATGATGAACGTAATCTTAATAAGCGTTTTGAGGGTATTTACTTTAATCGTTTGCACGAATATTCGGAGCTTAAGGATAAAGCAGTTTCATATAGTATGGATGAAATAAAACCTATTATGGATAATATGGTAGCTTGCTCATGTGGTTATGCTGATGAAGCTGCAAAGAAAACACTTGAAGTAAGCGCTCGCTTCTATAAGGCTTATAAAGAATTTATCGCAGAAAACAACTATGATGCTTTGGCAGTTTCTTGTTGGCCTAAGTTCCAAGACGATTTTAAATACTCTATTTGCTCGGTACTTGGTCAGTTAAATGATGAAGGTACTGTAATGGCGTGCGAAGGCGATGTTTTGAGCGCTGTAAGTATGTTGGCACTCAAGTACATAGCAGGCGGTGACGTTACCACACTTATGGATTTATCAGCATTTGACGAAAAGGACGAAACAGTGCTTCTTTGGCATTGCGGACCTGCCGCTCAACGTTATTGTCAGAAAAACGGTTATAAGCTTGGTTGTAACTACAGTGGTATGGCACACGAGCCTAACAAGGGACTTACAGCTCGTTGCGGAGTAGCACGTGATATGGTATTTGATGATAACCCGATTACAGTTATGCGTCTTTCGGGCGAGTGCGACAAGATGATTCATATGGGCGGCGAATTTATGCTTCCCGATAAGTTTTCTTTCCACGGTAGTCGTGGTTGGTGTGGCAATTTGACCTTAAACGGAGAAAAAATCAGTGCTAAGGATTTACTTAACACTATTTTAGTTACAGGTTTCCAGCATCATTTCCCAGTGGTTATTGGTGATTATACCGATGAAATTAAGGAATTTGCTGCTTGGGCAGGTCTTACACCTATAAAAAAAGTACCTTATGCTGACTATTTACAGATTATCGATTAATATTTAAAGGAGTTTGTTGTTATGAATAATAAAATTACTATTACCGAAATGATGAATGCCGCTAAAATTTTAAAGGATAACGGCGAAAAATTTACAATGCTTGGCATTGGTCCTATGTCTAAACCTCTTTTAAAGGCAACTTTGGAATTAGCACAGGAAAAGGATTTCCCGATAATGCTTATAGCTAGCCGTAATCAAGTTGATAGTGATGAATTCGGTCATGGTTATGTTAGAGGCTGGGATCAGGATAGATTTGTAGCAGATGTTAAGGAAGTTGAAGAAGAAATTGGATTTGACGGACTTTGCTACCTTTGTCGTGACCATGGCGGTCCTTGGCAGAGAGACGAGGAGCGTAATGCAAAACTTCCAGTAGAACAGGCTATGGAAAAATGTATCCGTTCTTATAAGCATGATATTGAATCAGGCTTTGACCTTTTACATATCGATCCCACTAAGGATCCTGAATTTGCAATGGGTACAGTTCCTTTTGACCTTGTTATTAATCGTACTGTTGATATTATTGCTGAATTAGAGAGTTTCCGCAAGGAAAAAGGACTTCCTGAAATTGGTTACGAAGCAGGTACAGAGGAAACTAACGGCGGTCTTACATCAGTTGATGCATTTTCAAGTTTTATTGATGAGCTTGTAGCAAGACTCGCTGAAAAGGGAATTAAAGCACCTGAATTCGTTGTAGGACAGACAGGTACTCTTACCCGTCTTACTGAAAATGTAGGTAATTTCAACCGTGAAAATGCCGCTTTGCTTTCTGCTAATGCCGCTAAACATGGTGTAGGTGTAAAGGAACATAACGGCGACTATTTGAGTGATAAAATTCTTTTAGAGCATCCCGTTCTTGGTATTACAGCTATGAATGTTGCCCCTGAGTTTGGTACAGTTGAAACCCGAGCTTATTTAGAACTTGCAAAGGTTGAAAAGAGATGTGTAGCTGAAGAAAAACGCTCTAAAATTGTTGAAGAAATGGCAAGAGATGCTGTTAAAAGTGAGCGTTGGCGCAAATGGGTAGTGGGCGAAACTGCAAATGCTACAGTTGATGAGGTACTTAAGGATAAGGAATTAACCGACCAGATTACAGATATCTGCGGTCACTACACCTATGAAACACCAGTTGTAAAGGCTGAAATCGAAAAAATGCTTAATAACCTTAAAGAAGTTGGAGTTGACGGTGAAAGCTATGTAAATTATCAGCTTAAAAACTCCATTGACCGTTATGCTTACTGCTTTGGTATGCACGGTTTGACTTCAAAGCTTTTAAAGGCTTTAGGTAAATAAAATGAACTATTGTTTAGGTGTTGATATCGGAGGCACAAAAACTGCTATAGCAATAGCGGATGCTAATTGTGTGCCGATAGTTAAAACCAATTTCCCTACCAATCCTCAATTTGGTGCAGAAAATCTGGTGGAGCGTATAAACGCTTGTTTTACCGACCTTTGTAATGAAAAAGGAATAAGTCGTGAGCAGGTGACCTTTTGCGGGGTTGCCTGCCCTGGACCGCTTAATGTAAAACAAGGTAAAATAGTACATATAGCTACTATGGGATTTAAAGATGTTCCGATTAGGCTTATGCTCGAAAATGCACTGGGTATTAAGGTTTATCTCGAAAACGATGCAAACTGTGCCGCACTTGCAGAATATAGTATGGGTGTTGCAAGTGGCGCTGACCCGCTTGTATATATTACTGTAAGCACGGGTGTTGGTTGCGGAATAATATCAGAAGGTAGAATTTTGTCAGGAGCCTTGTCATCGGCAGGTGAAATCGGTCATTTAACGGTAAATCCCAATGGAAAGGAATGTCCCTGCGGTAAAAAGGGATGTCTGGAAATGTATTCTTCGGGTACGGCAATAGCTACTGCTGCCACTGATTTAAGAGGCACGGTGACCGATACAAAAACAGTTTTTTCACTTGCTCGTGAAGGCGATCAAAAAATGAAAAAAATAATAGATGATGCTGCCGATAAACTTGGTCTCGCTATGTCTTCGGTTTATCATATAATAGACCCTCAGGTAATAGTTTTAGGCGGTAGTGTTACTAAGGATTATGTAGATATTGCTGCACCTCTTAATAGTGCATTGAAAAAATATACTCAACCCATAAAAGATAGAGAGTTTAATATAAAAATTTCTGATTTCGATGGAGAACAGGTGCTTATCGGTGCGCTTTTATACGCTAAGCAAAGCATAGTCAAGACAAAAGATGAATAGAATTCAAAGTTTAAACGGAATTTGGGAATACCGTATAGGAAAAGGAAAATTTATAAAAAAACAGGTTCCTTTTTCAGAACTTGCGGTAGGTCATAGCGAATGTAGGCGTGTTTTTGATTTAGAAGGAAATGCTGATAAATTTTTCTTGAAATTTGACGGTATAACCTATGCGGCAAAAGTATATCTTAATGACCGTTTTATTGGTAGTATGATAGCTTATTGTGAGTACAGTTTTGATATTACTGACTGTGTAAAGCAAAAGGATAATGTGCTTTTAGTTGAAATAGAAGATATTTCTCCTTCTTTCGGACCGACGGCGGGCTGGGAAAATTTTGGAGGAATAATACGGGATGTTTCGATTGAGTATAAAAATTCTAATTATATAGAGGATGTTTTTGCGCATTATGTCCTTAAAGATGCTTATACATCTGCGCTTCTTACGGTTGAGACAAAGTGTGTAAATCGACAAAATGCGGTATTTGAAATAAATCTTTCTTATAAAGGTGAGCTGGTACTTACATATACCCAATCTGCAACAGTTGAACCTATTGCTAAGAAGGTTACAAATGTTCGTTTGTGGAATTTTGATAATCCCGAACTTTACAAACTTGATGTTTTGCTTATAGAAAACGGCGAGACCTTAGACAGTTACGTTTGTAATATAGGTTTCAGGGAAATAACCAAAGATAAGCACAGATTTATGGTAAACGGCAGACCTGTATTCTTAAAGGGTGTATGCAAACACGAAATGTATAACGACAGCGGACATTGCCCGACAGAAACTCAAATGCAAGAGGATATGCTTAAAATTAAGGAGACGGGCTGTAATTTTGTCCGTCTCGTACATTATCCGCATAATAAGAAAATACTTGACATTGCTGATAAAATAGGACTTTTTGTGTCGGAAGAACCTGGCCTTTGGTGGTCTGATACTTCAAATCCCGAAATCAGCAACGGCAGTATAGAGGTTCTCAAAAGAACAATTATGCGAGACAGAAATCATCCGTGTATTGCATTCTGGCTTTGTTTTAATGAATGTAATTTCACCGAGCAGTTTTTGATTGACAGCGCACGGGTTTGCAGAGAATATGACCCTACAAGAATGGTTTCGGGTGCTAACTGTATGAGTAATGAGGATACGCTTAAATATTATAATATTTGCGGATTTGATTTTTATACAATGCACCCATACGATCAAACCTTTGACCGTTCAAGAAAGTCAGTGGAAGTACTTAATGATAAACCGCTTATTTTTACTGAATGGGGAGGACATTATCTTTACAATAATCCTAAGATTCTTCTAGAATTTTTTGATGAGATGAATAAGCTTTATTTTAACCAAAACGATGATATATGTTTAGCGGGTGCGTTTTTTTGGTGTTGGGCAGAGGTAAACGATTTTAACCGTGGAAGACCTGCTTGTATTGACGGTAATTTGTCAGAAGGTCTATTAACTCAGGATCGAAAGCCTACTATGATATATGAAACTTTTTGTGAAGGTATCAGAAAAATCGGAACACAGACAGAGGAAGATCCTTTTTGGTTTGTTTTAAAAAATGAAGTATTATTGAAAGGTGAAAATTTATTAAAGAATTGTGTTGGAGGTAATTTTGCTGAGTTTATGAGTGAAATTGCTAAAAAGGAAAGTAAAGCACCTTTTATGAGACACAGGCTACTTACAAAGGGACCTGTTTTAAGCGATATAACCGCTTTAAACAATATTCCGTTGATTATTAATGATAGTACAGAGATAGATGTCAACTGTAATTTTAATACAGAAAGTATTATGATTATAGGTCTTACAGCTATAAATAAAGGATATCCCTTGTCGGGTGAATACGGCGAAGATGTTGCTGTGTTAAAGATTAGTTATTTAGATGGAGAAGAACAGGAATATGTATTAAAAAACGGCGTAGATGTTACTACAGCCTTTACTACTAATCTATCTTCAAGAATTAATCCTGTTGCTGAAAACACGGTAAAATTTGCCGAATTCGGTTACGATAAAAATTTTGAGAATTATATACTAAATTCAATGAAAATAGATGTAAACAGCGAAAAGATAATTAAAAAAATAAGTATAAAATCTTGCAATAATGGTTACGGTTTGTTATTGTACGGTTTATTTGGTGATTCTTAGAAGAAAGACAAATAGTTACTTATTATTGAAGCGGGTTAAATCATCAGTTGAATAAATTTGTTAATTGAAATTTAATATTAAATCGCAAGTGAATGAGTTCGGTATTGTACCGAACTCATTTTTCGTTATACAATGAAATACCACCCGCGTAAGCGGGTGGTATTTATTACATATAATAAGATATTCTATTCTTATTTAATGCTATTTTCGTAAGATTCGATCATCTTTTTAAAAGTGTGTCCCGTACTGCAAACATTGACAATACCGTTATCAGTGGGCTCATTTTCATCGGGTTTTTCGGCATCTTTAATAGATTTATGGCGTTTTCGTAGGGTGGACAAATGTTTCTCAACCGTCTCTCCAGAGAAAATCTTTACCGAAATTTCAACCGTGCCTTCTTCAATCGGGGTTACATAAATCTTGTCTATATACCTGTTTATGAACGCAGAGTCAATCATATTCTGACTTGCTTCATTTTCAGCCTTAAGTAAAATGTTGCGTATTTCTTCAATCTTTTGCTTATATTCGGAACGTGAGTTGATTTCAGATTCAATCTCCTGAATAGCCGAGTAAACTTCAGCAGATTCATCGGTAATTTGTTTGTTCATCTCAATAAAATCTCGGTCGTTGATTTGCCCTGCAATATTGTACTCAAGCAATTTTGATTTTTTCTTTGATAGAAAATCAAGTCGGTCTTTTAACTTTTGCAGTTCACCCGAAGAAGTGTCTTTTGCTAAAACTTCTGCATACATATTTGTGTATTCATCGATAATTAGCTTTGCATCCTCGGCGGTGTCTTTGAATACCTCGTAAAGAACCTCTTTGATTTCTTCTTCGTAAATTGTGAAAGAGGGGCACGAATCTGTACCGTTGTTGATTTTGCCGCTACATATCCAACGGGATAAAACGTTGCCCTTGCGGTCTTTGCTATCCTTGCGGTAGTAGAGCCTTCCACAATGTGTGCAATACATTTTACCGGTCAACAGATTTGGGTGGTTGCATAGGTTTTGTCTATTCTTTACATCACGGCTACGCCTTCTAAGAACAGCGTTGGCTTTTTCCCATAATTCTTCATCAACAATAGCAGGAACAATTTCGCCCGTTTCATCCTTGAACATAACCCATTCCTCAGGCGGTAAAAACTTTTGCTTTTTGGTGAACATATCAATAATCTTTACCTTATTACCCACATAATAACCTTTATATTTTGGGTTTGAAATGGTGTTGGACATTGTACTGTGGCAAATACGCTTGCCGTTATTGTTGCGGTAGCCTTTGTTCCAAAAGATTTCCTCAATCTGCTTCATACTGTATTGGTCGGTTGCGTAAAGCTCGAATAATTCACGCACCATCTCGGCTTCTTTTTCGTCAATAACCAATCTTTTGTTGTCTTTGCGATAGCCAAAAATACGGCTGTTACCAAGGACAACATTTTTCTTTATAGCCTCTTGATGACCGAACTTAATACGGGATGATAGTTTACGCAGCTCGTCCTGAGCAATACCCGACATAATGGTAAGCCGAAGCTCGCTATCTTCGTCAAGAGTGTTGATATTATCATTCTGGAAAAATACCCCAACACCGTAGGAGAGTAGGTCACGAGTGTATTGAATACTGTCAAGCGTGTTACGGGCAAAACGGGTAATTTCCTTTGTGATAACAAGGTCAAATAACCCCGCCTTTGCATCACTAATCATATTGTGAAAGTTCTCACGCTTTTTGGTGCTCATACCCGAAAGGCCTTCATCGATATATCCCTCAACAAACTCCCAATTAGCATTTTTCTTTATAAAATTGCGGTAATAGGATATCTGGTTATCAAGGGAGTTTAACTGTTCGTCCTTTTCGGAAGATACACGAGCATAAAATGTAACACGCATCGGTATTTCATATATACTTTTTGTTCTCATTAACTGACGGACAGAATGTACATCCATAAATTCAAATCTCCTCTCAAAATTTTCGTCAATAAATTATTTGTTGTTCATTGTCAAATTACAATATTATATTACCACAACCATATATATAAATCAATAAATATTTATTAAATTTGTGATAACTCTCTCTTAATTTATAAGCTATGCACCAAATTTGAAGCATAAGGCTTGATATAATGCTTACAAATGAGGTGAAATTTTTGTTTGATATTAAGTTACCTACACTTAATTGGTTTATGTTTAAAAATGTATATACGGGTTCATTAAGAACCGATCCTACCAAACCAATTCTCATGTGCACAACCTTTAATTATAAGGTTAGAATAATTGATACTAAAAATGGAGCTAAATTACTTGCTATGTATTGGTTTGAATTCCCGTGGAATCAAGCAGCAAATATGATAGAAGCAACGGCGGGAGAATTTGAGGCTTCTGATTTTGGAATAGAAGTTACTGAAAATTGGCTAAAAAGTAACTTTATAAAAGAAATAAAATACGGCTTTTTAATTTCTAATAAACAGCAATTAAATATTTTATCCAACAGAAATTTGTTGATAGAATCAGGTGATCTTTATAAAAAATAAAAGAGAACGATTATTGGACGCCATAAGGCTCTGGGCCATATCTTATGGTATGGATGAAATAACCAATGATAAAGATTATACGTACTGGACAGATATAGCCTTCTCAAAAGAGGACAAAATATATGGTTTTATAACTGAATTTGACCGTGACGCAGAAAAACTAAAATTCAAATCGGTATTTGTGCGTGATTTCTGCGATTATGCCTATATTGTTACTGATGACGAGAACAAGAAAAAATATATTGAAGATAATACAGTAGATGGTGTGGGAATACTGTGCTGTTCAAATGCTTTTGGACTCGGTATGACCTATCAGGTATTAAAAGAGGCAAAATGGATTTCTTGAAATTCTTTTGTGTTTTATCATATTAACTATGTATTGTATATTAAATCAAATGTTAATTATTAATTGATATGAATTTGGAAAGGTGATATAATGAATTACAAAGAACAGAAGGATATTATCAAGAATCGTAACATGGCAATGGAGCTATTGGATAACTCCAATATAAATTTCAATATTTCGTTCGAAAACCTTTTCGATTTTACTGAATGTATAAATATTATGATGAATGAAATCGGTTTAGTCGGTTTTGATATGGAGGATTTTGAAAGTGTTGTTAAAGGTAGCAAACGCGTTGATTTCTTTGCTATTTCGGGAGATAACATAGTAACCCTTGCAAAAAAACTTCGGTGCAATATGTGTGACGAAATTTGCAATGGCGGAAATATGCTTTTTATAATCACAGCAAATGCTATGCATTGGAGCGTGGAGTCAGTTGAAAAAGCAACGGATATAATTGTTGATGACTTAGATATTAAAAATTTTTATTGGAATATTTATGAGCGCGACCATATAGAAAAATATAAAGCTTATTTATTTTGTGCTATGCCATAAAATCAAAGACGAAATTATAACATCAGGTGAAAATAATGACAAATTGGGTATTGAATCAAACAATTAATGGAGAGCTTACCGAAACAAAGTTTTCTTCATTTGAACAAGCTAATATTGCCTTTAGAGAAGCTATAAAATCAGATATAGAAGAAGTTTGTGAGATGCTGTTTGCTTATGGTAGTGATGATGAAGAAGCACAAGAAGTGTATACAGCGGTTAAGGATTTTTTAACTAATTTTATATCCAATCCTCAATTTCCCTATAATACGGAATTTGATACAATCTCTTGTGATGATAATTTTTATAATATCATAATTAGCGAAGCATTCTTGTCTATACAAAAAAGCGAATGTGAAGACTTGTTCGATATTCCGGAAGTGTTTGATGATGAAGGTAATGTTTTAAAAGAGCCGCTTTTAGGTCCATACCTTGTTTTAAGATTCTTAAAAACGGAAAGCGATGGCTGTGAATGTTGTTTTGAAGTAATAAAGTACGATAGCATCAATACTTATGAATTAATTAATATTTAATTTTTTAATGGAGGGCATAATATGGAATGCAAAATATATCAATGGGGTAAAGAATATGGGCCGCCGGCTTATACTGTAATTGATAATAAAATATATCATGGATATGCGAATGGTTCGCCTACATATGAAATTAGAGGAAACCAAATTTTTAGATACCATAGTAACGGTTCACCGATTTTTACAATTATGGGTGATGATATATATCCCGGAAGGTTTACTGCGGGTGTGCCGCAATTTGCTATAAGAAACAATAAAATTTATGGCGGAAGACTTACAAACGAATCACCTATTTATGTTATTAGATAAATAAGATGTATGATAAGGAGTGTCGATATGAACGGTCCTACAAAAGATTCATATTTAAAAAGAGCATTTATCTTTGCTGAAGATAAGGATTGGGTTAAAGCGGCAGAATATTGTGAAAAAGTGTTGGATATAGACCCAGAATGTGCTGAAGCATATTTTTGCAAAATGTTAATAGACTTCAAATTTCCAAATGTTGATGCACTAGAGCAATCTTGTACACCTATATCTGTCAATCCTAATTTCCGCAAGGCAATACAATTCGCAGATGAAGAACAGGCGAAACTATGGCGCGACTATTCAGTTAAAAATATTTTTAATCTTACAATAAATTTCTTAAAAGAAAAAAACTATGGCGACGCTCTGCCCTTTATTGAAAAAATCAGATGGAACGAGGAACAGATATTAACCCTAAAAGATGCCTTAGTAGAAAACGAATTATTTGCAGAAGCTATTAAGCTTTTAAATACGGATAATTCTAAACAATTCAGCTCTGTTGAAGTGTTTAAAATAAGTTTTATTGAGGATATGTTTAAAAAAGCAGAGGAATTTCGCAATAACAAATTATATCATACCGCTTACGAGCTATACAAATCGTTAGAGGAGTATAAAGATATTTCGCAACAGATTGAATTTTGTTTAAAGGGAATAGAAGAGCAGAAGGCTTTAAGAGAAGAATTTGCTGTAAGGGCAGCACGCAAAACAATCGCAACTGCAAAATATCATTCGGTTGCAATTCAATCAGACGGAAAAGCGGTTGCAACAAAATTTATGGATAGGTATAGAAGAAACCCTCAAATACTATATCATTCACAATGTAGTGTGAAAGAGCCATCGTGGAGTAATTTAGTGGCCATTGACTGTAATGAAGAACATACCGTTGCTTTAAAAATAGATGGAACGGTGGTTTCTACCTGTTCCTTTTTGAATAGCGGTTACTATGACGGCAATAAAGAGTGTGATGTTATATTAAGCAATTATGCAGAGCAAGAAAAGGTCGGCAAGTGGAAAGATATAATTGCTATTTCTGCCGGCAAATTTCATACTGTCGGATTAAAGCAAGATGGTACAGTTGTATCTACACGATATCGTGGTCAAGATGAGTATTATTTTGGACAAGATCGTGTTTCCGGATGGAAGGATATTATAATGATTACCGCCGGTGATGATTTTTCTGCTGGACTTACTTCTGACGGCAAAGTAGTATGCACTCGTAATGATCCTGCATTAGAATGGAAAGATATAATTTATATTTTTGACCATAAAAATCATATCTATGGATTAAGGGCGGATGGTAAAGTATTACGAAGAGATCAGATAGAGTTGAAGTGTGATGAAGAAGTTATAGAAATTGTGAAAGCACATAGTGCGCTTGGGTGCGTTGGATTAACAAAGAATTTTACTCTTAAAGCTATATTTAAAGTAAAACGTATCCAGGAAGAGTTGGATGCTTTTGACGAAGTTGCTTCTATTGCCGGATTTTATAATTTGCTGATTCTAAAAAAGGATGGCACTGTTGAGGCGCTTCCGGATACAAGTTCAGATAATACAGATAACGGGCAATGCAAAGTTGAGTCTTGGAAAAATATTGCACAACCGCCAAAAGAAAAAACATTTAGCGAATTGCTTGAAAACGAAAAGGCTCGCCTAAAACAATTTGAAGAAGCAAAGGCAGCCGCAGCACAGGCTAAAAAACTTGAACTACAGCAAAAAAAAGAAGAAGAACAACGTAAAATAGCGGAAGCTGAGGCAGAACGAAAGAGAATTGCTGAAGAAAAACAGCGCAAAAAAGCAATGCAGGAAAAATATTGCAAAGAAGGGCTGTGTAGACATTGTGGTGGCACTTTTAAAGGCCTAATTTTTAAAGTTTGCACACAGTGTGGACATAAAAAAGATTATTAAAAGAAAGGAGAAAAATAATGGATAGAAAATATCATGCTGTTTTTTTGGTTAACGGTAAAAGAACGGTACAAGATGTATATGCCTTTTGTATTGCGGACGCAAAGAAGTTAATTGAAGCACAGTATAGAGGTAGTACTGTTACATTCATAGAATGTTCGCCCGCCAAAAATTAACATTCATAAAAATAAGCAATGCACTTGTGGGGCGCACTTTAAACGACAGTAGAAAGAATATCCCCACCGAGAATTCGGCGGGGATATTTCCTTAAAAAATTAAATTTCGCCGCCTTTGGTGCAAAAGAAAATATATAATTTTTAATCTTATGAAGCGGAGAGAGATCCTTGTTTAAAAATCTGATTGATAAATTAAAGAAAAGAACCCCAGAACAATTATTCATAATAGATGATGGGAGGCTTTTAGAATATTTAGGAAACGAAGAAAAAGTAATCATCCCAGATGGCGTAAAAAGTATTGGAAATAACGCATTTCCTAATCGTTCTATTGTCGAAGTCACATTACCGGAAAGTGTCAAATGTATTGATGAAAATGCATTTATTGAGTGTGATAAACTCATTTATATTAATCTTGAGAATGTTATCACTATAAATAGACAAGCTTTTGCGGGATGTAAAAATCTTTCAAAAATTAACCTTTCCAAAGAAGTTAGCATTAACGGAAACCCTTTTCGAGGTTGTGATAGTCTTTCTGACAAAGACGGAATGTTAATAATTAAAAGTATTTTATACGATTATTTTGGAAACGAAGAAAATGTAATTATCCCTAAAAGTGTTACAAGAATAAGTGAATGTGCTTTTGAAATGTGCAGTAGTATAAAGCATCTAGAAATTCCACAAAGTGTCAATTATATTGAAAGCTGCGCTTTTGCTTATTGTGAAAATCTAGTAGATGTTGTTATGATAGATGGCGATGGTATAATTTTTGAAGATAGTATCTTTTCGGGATGCAAGAATCTCGAAAAAATCAGCTTACCTAAAGGGTGCTCCAAGATTTCGGAATCAATGTTTATTTTCTGTGAAAAACTCAAAGCTATTGATATCCCTAAAACTGTAAGTGAAATTGGAAAAGGAGCATTTTCTTACAGCGAATGCTTAAAAATAGTTATTCCTGAAAGCGTTACCTTAATAAGCCCTTTGGCTTTTTCTTATAGCAAAAAATTAACCATCTGCGGAAAAGTGGGTTCAGAAGCAGAAAAATACGCTAAATCTAAAAAGAAAACATTTCAAGCGATATAAAACCTATTTTGTGCACATAGTTTCTAAAAATTCCTTATTAACAGTTGGACTCGGTCAAAAAACGTTAGGTTTTCAAAAGAAGCAATATTTGGTGTCCAAATGTCTCGCTTAGCGTGGTATATGAAAAAATAAAGAGCTGTATAGAAAAATTCTATACAGCTCTTTTACTATCCTTTAGAGTACGCCCTTTATGTGCATCGCTTCCTTTTATATCTATATGTTTTCAATATCAAATTGGGTAATACTTTTTATAATAGATTTATCCCACTCAATTTTATAAATTTTTGTAATTTTACTATTTATGTATCGTTGCCAAGGATTTTGTACAGATTCTAGCTCCTTAATATTATTGGGCATAACTTGCTTATAACCATTTTCAGAAAGGGTTTTGTCCTCCACTTTCGTCACTATACAAGCCATCATTTTATTTAGATTTTCTTCTTTGGGAGCTTTTTTGTTATCATAGCAAGACATTATATAGTTAATAAAATAGTTCCTTGGAACAATGTGTTCGTGAATTACTTTACTGTCTACATTTTTTGACAAAGCCTTGCGGCCGATGAACTTATTTGTGTTTGAACTATCAAAGTCTTCGAAAAGTATTTTTAATGCGTCTTCTGTCCAATATTGGCATCCAATATACGATCCTGTATTATCGGTCCATTCCCAAGATGTTCTCCAAGCCATATCATATACCGCTTGCTTGCTGATGACCTTCGTAAGACAAACGGTTTCAAAATCCTTTAGGATTTGTTTTCGTCTGTTGTAGTCCCCTTTAATAGAACTTGGATATTTGAATTTTGACATAATAATCCCCCTAATTAATAATATCTTACTAAAAGAATTTTTTCAACATTATTATACAAATTACGATGCACTAAATTTGGTGCATTGAAATCATTATTATATAAACAAAAAGGAAGGGATTATTATGAACATTTGCAAAGGGATTTTTTGGTATGAACCGAATGAGCACAAATTATTTACTGTAAAAGTGCGTTGCAATGAAAAAGGTATAGCGTTAGAGCCCGTGATTTATTCTTCAAAGTCAGGAGAAAATTTTAATCACAAAGTCGAATGGGCAAAATTACCAAAAGAGATTACGAACGGCAACCCATATAACTATTATCCACGGGGCAGGGTTGAAGTTAAAAAAGGAAAGGTTAAGATATTTATTCATCCGGTATTAAATCGATTTGATATAGAACATTTGATTCTTGAAGAATTTGAAATATTAGGTAAAAGAATAACCGTACAAGAGATTCCTGATGGGTCAAAGCATTATGAATACCTTATTGATTTTGAGCCGACAAGATGTAATATGTGCGGCAAGTTGTTCGATGAATGGGATTATCAAGAAAAGTTTTCATTTAAAAGCTATATAGGCTATGGTTCAAAATATGACCTAAACAAAATTGATTTGAACCTATGTTGCAGTTGCTTTGACAAGGTTATGGATTTTATAATACCGCAATGCAAAATCATTCCATTAGAAGAATATGATTAAACAGTTTCTACTTTTAAGTTTGTGAATTGTATGATATAATTTATATACATCAATTTTGATACATTAATTTTGTTATAATATTGCCATATTTAAAAATAAGGAGTTTTTATATGTTATATAATTATGAGTTTAAGACATTCGATGATGATATTACACCAAAAGAGTACATTGATTTAATGAAGGAGCGTACTGATGAACAAGGCACTCTTTTAATTCCTGGGTGGTTTTACGATAATAATGATCAATCTTCATTAACCTATAAATGCAAAATGGATTGGAATTATTACGACCACGAGGCAGTTGCCAAGGAATATGATAAGCTATATAAATGTATTCGTAGAATTTCTTATGTTTATGATGAAATTTCTAAAGATACTGTTGCTAATAAAAAGCTTTTTGATTCAGAAGATGTTTTTAATGTTTGGAACACATATATTCGTGATTTCGAAATAAGTGATATTGATATGGCAGAAATTTATGATATAGAGGAAAAACTGGAAACTGTTGCAGAAATAAAAGAGATATCTGGAAACATCGCACAAGGCAAGGAAGTATCTGAATCTGAAAAAGAGTTTTTAAAATCATATATGGATATAACTGTTACCCGAAAAGAAAAGATGTATTACGAAAAATATCTAAAGGCAATTTATTCGGAAGCAGAGCAACGTGTTGGTAATAATATTTGCGCATTTGATTTGGTTATGAGAGCAAGAAGGCTTTGCAGACTTATGAGTCTTGATGCTCCCGATGCTGTTTTAAGAATTGAAGCAAGAACATTAGCCGCAGCTTTGGTATTACACAAATTTTGCAAATCTAAAGAACTTGTGACCAATACCGTAAGGCATGAAATCGATTGTCGTGAAATGATGACAGATGATGAGCTTGACAAGGCTGAAAAAACTACAAAGCGTAATTCAAGAAAAGATATGGTTCCGCTTTTTGTATACTTAATACTTAAGGAGTATAGCAACAGTGCTAAGCACTTAAAACAGGAAGAAATCTTGCAACTGCTAAGAGAGAAATATGAAGTTGATATAAAGCGCAACACCCTTAGTAGAACAATGGCGGGATTAGCAGATGAAGGGTTGTCAATATATTCAACTAGAAGAAATGGTGCGTGGATGGAACAATCAATTGAATAGTTTAAAAATGCAACTGCGGCAGCAGTTGCATTTTTTATGCACCAAATTTAACACATACATAATTGTATAATATTCTTAGCAAATTAACGAGGTGCAATATGAGCAAAAATAACGAATATAAAAAACTGCAAAGTTGGTATCCGAAGCCTGAAGTTCAGCGAGCCGCTGAGAAACAGTTTTATGATAACGAACCTCAAGAAATGCGCCATAAAAAGAAAAGCCGAAAAACCGGCAAGGCTCGTTCTGACCACAAGCACAATTATATTGCTGCAGTTATTTGCTACGAAACTTATGGCAATAAATATAGCTATATAGGAAAAGTTTGTGATGTTTGCGGGCACTTATGTTCAAAAAACTGGCGCAAGGAACTCAGGAATTATTTCGCAAAGAAAAATGAACATGATGAAAAATTGCCTGTTTATGAAAAGCAAGACGAAAATACCGCACGCGAAAGTGTATTATATATTTGGAGGGATAAAAATGAAAAGAATTGTTATAGGTGGATATAGAAATTTTAATGATTATGAAGTGTTTAAGGCTTTTGTGAATTCTTGTATTGGTGATGAAAATGAAATCACCGTACTTTCAGGCCACTGTAAAGGTGCCGATTTAATGGCGGAGCAGTATGCCGAAGAAAAAGGATTTGCAACCGAAATATATCCTGCAGATTGGAAAAAGTACGGTAGAGCAGCAGGCCCCATAAGAAACAAACAAATGGTAGAAAAAGCGGATATTGTAATTGCCTTTACTTGCGACAGAGCAACCGGCACTAAAAATTTAATATCTCACGCACAAAAACTCGGCAAAAAAATATTTATAAAGGATATAGGAGAATTTTAATTATGATTTATGTAATGAGTGACTTACACGGATGTTATGACAAATATATTAAAATACTTGAGAAAATCAACTTCAGCAATAATGATACGCTTTATATTTTGGGAGATGTTGTTGACAGAGGTGCTGACGGAATCAAAATTTTGCAGGATATTATGAAAAGAAAAAATGTAGTTGCACTTCGTGGTAATCATGATTTCCTTGCGCATTATATCTTGAAGTTCTTGACTACTCCGTCTGATATGTATGACTCGGATAGTTTCTCCGATAAATACCGTAGCTGGATATTTGATGGCGGTTCTCCTACCGAAGAAGCGTTTATGGAACTTGATAATGATAATCAAAAGAAGATTTTACTATATATGAGTTATATGCCGATTTTTGAGGAAATCGAAGTAAATGGCAACACGTTCTTTTTATCGCATACCGTTCCCAGTAAGGAAAGGATGCAAGATATGTGTAAACTTTTGTCGCAGGAGTTTATTATTGGTGAACCCGAATATGAAAAAGAATATTTCCCCGATAAGATTATTGTTACAGGTCATACTCCCACACGCTTTATCAACCCTGAATTCAAAGGCAAAATATGGCGTAAAAATAATCATATAGCTATCGACTGCGGTGCAGTATTCGGCAATCCGCTCGGCGTCATTTGCCTTGATACGCTTGAAGAATTTTATGTGGAATAATTGAAAAGAGGGTTTTTATGAGATTCAAAATAACATCAGCAGGAAATAATTCGACATTTGGGGATGTATTTTTTAGTGTGCCTACAAAGGAAGAAATGCAAAAGGCAGAAAAAAGAGTTGCAGAAATTTGTTGTGAAAAAGCATTAAAGATATATAAGGATAAACCAAACGTTTTTGAGAACGAAATATTTGCCAGAATCGAAAAAGAAATCGAAAAAATGAGTGCCACAGAAACGGTATATCATTTCCTGGTTTTGAAAGAAATCGCAGAAGTATCCAGAGAAGCGGGATTCCCTATTATGACCGAAGGTAACCTTTCCGGTTCTGTTATTTCTTACTTACTTGGTATTACTGAATACGACCCTATGAGTTTCAACCTGGATTATACCCCAATTGAACTTCTTTGGGGCACAGATGAAACTGTTATAACACCAGATTTTTCTACCGGCATTGCTCCGCAAATCCGTCCGTTAATACATAGCAGATTGGATTCAAAATATGGATTTGTTGACTGTAATAAAGATATTTACAAGCAACTCTCACTGACAGATACTATCATATGCGAACGACTGGGGAAACTCTTGAAAGTCACTGATACAAAACCATCCTTTAAAGATTATAACGATAAGATTTATATTCAAGTTATCAAAAATATTGCAGATGATTATATTTGCGAATTTGAAGAACTAAAAATAGAAGGCTATATGTTTGATGAAGAACTGCCCCATGTTTTATCTTTCGCAAAAGATTTAAAGCTGATGAAACATTGTAACTTCAAACAATTACTTCGTTTATATGCATATCGACACGGATCTTTCAACACTAAGAAAAGTCTAAGCACTTTATCAAATGATTTCTTTACTACTCGTGATGAATTCTTCAATGCGTTAATTTATCATAAAGTCCCCGATGCCGTTGCTTTGGACATTGTAAAAAAAGGCGTATGGTCAACCCAAGACAAACGCAAAAAATATACAGAAATTCTCAGCTCTTATAACACACCCGAATGTGTATCTGAATACTTTTCCAATGTCCGTCATCTTTGGGAAACACATGCTTGTATTAGCAGATTGATGCTTATGTGTGCTATTGCCTGGTACCAAATTAATTACCCCACAGAGTTTATGACACTTGAAAATGGAGAATTATAATATGGATATTTTAAGATTTATAAATTCAAAGGACATACGAGAATACCTAAAAACAATAAACTATGAATTCAATTCCCTCGAAGCAGCTTGGCTCATCTATCAGTGCAGGAATGCAACCATTGAGGAAAAGCACGCGGCTTGGCGAGAACTTATAAGAACAATGCCAGACTGTAAAATACCAGAGCGTATGAACACTAACCCAAACGATAGCTTACACAATTATCTGCGGAAATACATTGATTACGAAGAAAACATTTTTGATGAGTATTTTACCTCTACTGAAAATTGGATTTATACTATCGAATGGTTAGAGCAAGACACTTGGTTTTCAAGTGACAAACTATATAAAACCTTTGAAAAAGCCCAACAAGAGTTACTTGAGGAGTTTAAAGATTGGGAAAGAAAATATATTTATAGAATCACTAAACAAAAGCTCGAGAGCAAGCAATACATAACCGTATATTTTGATAAGAATAACGAGCCGTATGATTACGGTATATGTGAATACCCCGAGGAACTTACAGAAATTTTGTACGGAGTGTTTGACGGTCTTTGGTTCGACTTTCCGACACCGTTTAAAAAAGGAGATATTCTTTGCGAGTATGATATGGATGGTTGTGAGACAAAAGGATTCTGCCAAGGTCCGTTTGTTATGAAAGGGATTACACCTACTAATACGCGGGATTGGGCAAGACAAAGCGGTGATAACAGTGATATGAACGCATGGGGATATTTTATAGATGATAACGGCAAAATTTATTTTGAAGTTATGCACAACAATATGAATTTGGAATTTTATCGTGGAAATTTAAACGGCAAAAAAAGAGTTCTGAAAGCCTTGTCAAATTTTATTACAGGGAAAATTGATGTTGCCCTCTTCTCAAATGCTTACCATTATATATTGTGCGATGAGAACTTAAAAGAAAATAAACCCCAAGGATACACAAAAAAGGGGCTAGCGTTAGCTGGGATTGAAGGTATTACAACAGATATGAAAAATTAAAGGAGAAAAGTAATGAAAAATATTAAACGAGCAGAATTACATTTACACACAAAATTATCTAATGATATTTCAGTTATTGGAGTAGAAGAAGTTTTCGATAATGCAGAAGAATTAGGGCTGAGTGCAGTAGCCTTTACAAATCTTAATAATGTGCAGGATTTCCCTGAAATTATGCGTTGTGCGAAAAAGTATGAGAATATTAAGGTTGTTTACGGTGCAGAACTTCGTTATATGAATGAAAGCGGATTAGCACCCTTTGGCATAACGCTGCTGGTAAAAAATCAATATGGTATCAAGGAACTTTATAAAGTTATTTCTTCCATAAAATATGATGGTGTTTGTAGTCTCATTGATTTAGATGTTCTTAAGAAAAACCGAAAAAATTTGCTTGTTGGTTCTTGCGGTAATATGGGAGAATTATATGATGCGATAGCAAAGAACGAAGATACTGAAAAGATAGCCGCTTTTTATGACTATTTTGAAATTAATCCCACCAAAGATAAAACGGAGAAAGATATTTATAAAAAGATTTTTGATTTAGGTGGAGAATTAGGGGTTCCTGTAATAGCAACAGGCAACTGCCATTATATATCTTCTGATGATGCGATATGTCGTGACATTATTATAAACGCACGAAATTTGAAGAACAGTGATAATGGCGAATTATATGTTCGTACAACCAAGGAAATGCTTGAAGAGTTTTCTTATCTTGGAAATTATGGCGCAGAGAAGGTTGTCGTCGAAAATCCGAAAATTCTAACGGCTATTATAGAAGAATTCGTGCCATTAAAAGAAGGGAATTATTACCCGATTTTTGAAAACGCATATAGCAATTTAGAAAAAATATGTTATAGTAAAGCTTATGAACTATACGGCAATCCTTTACCCAAAAAGATAAAAGAAAGACTTGATACTGAATTAGGATTTTTAAAGGATGAACAAGCAGCCTCACAGTATTTATTGGCAAAAAAACTTGCGGATTATGCGAAAGAGAAGGGGCAATTAACTACGGCGCGTGGTGCTGTAGGTTCAACATTAGTCGCTTTTTTCTTAGGTGTCGGCAATACCAACCCCTTGTCACCGCATTATTACTGTGATTGCCACTATTTTGAGTTTTCCGAATTAGCAGATGATGGCTTTGATTTGCCCGATAAAGTTTGTCCTGCTTGTAAAAAGAAATTAAAAACGGACGGTCACAATATTCCTTTTGAAACCTTTATGGGATTAACAGGCGATAAAATACCCGATATAGATTTGAATTTCCCCGATGAGTTCGTATTAGATGTTCATGAGTATTTGTGTAAATATTTTGGTGAAAACAAGGTTGTTCGGGCAGGAATAGTATCAACCATATGGGAGGGGAGTGCCGAATGGGAAAGAATTGCTGAAAAATATGAAATGGTTAAGAATTTAAATTTTAAGGCGGCGGAAAAAGAAAATCTCATAAATAAAATAGCAGGAATAAAACGGTTTGACGGAGTGCATCCCGTTGGTGTTATGGTTATTCCTAAAGATATGGAGATTGAAGATTTTACGCCGCTTAATCAAAACTTCGTACTGTGTTGTACTACTCACTTTGATTTTCACAATCTGCACGATACTATTCTAAAACAGGATATTTTGAGGGACAGCACTCTGGATTTACTTCTGGAATTAGAGAAAAGAACGGGAAAATCGGTAGTGGATATTAAATTGAATGACCCTTTAATATATGAGATGTTCCAAAAAGCTGATACTTTGTGTATTCCTGAATTCGACACAGATTTTCTGAGAGATATGCTTATCGAAACAAAACCGAAAAATTTTAATGATCTTGTTAAATTTCTCGGACTTTGTCACGGCACTAATGTTTGGACGGATAATGCAGAACATCTGATAAAAAATAAAATTTGTAGCATCTTGGAAGTGATTGCCACAAGAGATGATATATTTGTTTATTTAATTAGCAAGGGAATGGATAGAGCCACGGCGTTTCGCATTATGGAAAGTGTTCGAAAAGGACTTTGGGCAAAACAAAAGCTTTCTGATTGTGATAAAAAATTTTTTGTGGAAAAAATGAAAAGTATTAATGTACCTGATTGGTATATTGATAGTCTCACAAAAATTCGTTACATGTTCCCTAAAGCCCATGCAGTTGCTAATGTGATAAATGCTGTAAGACTAATGTGGTTTAAAATCTATTATCCAAAAGAGTTTAAGTTCTTAATAGATACAGTTGGTTAATTTCAAATTCTAAAATTATTTATTAATGTTTTCTTGAAATGAGAAAACAACCTTATGTAATAAAAATATGACCTTTAAAGTTTTTGGCTTTAGAGGTCATATTTTTTATGAAAAGAGGTTAAATTTATGAAAAACTATGACGAAGAAGCAAAGAAAAGAAGAGAACAAAGGCACAAGGAGATGCGAGAGGGCTTTATAAAGAACTTAAACGCTCTATTGTATGAACGGAATTATTCGTGTCAACAGCTAAGTACTAATATAGGCAAGAACATCAGCTATATTAATCGCATTTTGAACAATAAAATTATGCCTAGCATAGAAGTGCTTGCCGATATAGCCGATGTGTTTGAAATTGAAGAATCTGAGCTACTTAAAAATTTGCACGACCTGTGAGTCGTGGATTCTTCCAAACCCATTGACACCTTAAAAACGGTGTGTTAAACTAACTATGGTTTTATTAAATAGGGTGAAACGAAAAGGATATTCGTTTCTTTGTCAGCTAGTAACTGACAACGGATTTTCTAGATGAAAATCTGCCATGAGCAGGAGTGTTTTTAAAAGATAACGAAAACAGCAATGTACCGAAAGGGTTAATTGCGCTTGTTTGTTATGCTAGACTATACTCCTGTGTATAGGATAAGGCAAAAGAACTGCAAGTGAGCACTTACCTTTCGGGGTAGGTGCTTTTTTGTTATCTTTTTGCCTTCTTTTATGTTTGTTCTCCGGTAAGTGACAGAAACAAAATAAATGCATAAAGGAAGGTGGTTCAAAATGATTGTATTTGACACGGGAAGTTAGTTGCACCAAAGGATTGGTGCCGAGTGCTACAGTCTGAGTTCTGCGACGGACTGAGAATCACTAGCAGAAGACCTTTGAAGTTAAGGTATAACTTCATCAGTCGATGCTCTAAGGCTGATTATCCGTAGGACCGAAGAAGTGGAAATACGGAATTAAAGAGCTATCACGGTTGTGGCAACGGACAGGGTGATATATGGAAGATAGGCGACACATTTTTAATCGACCTATTACGTTGCTCGGTTTTATGATTTCCCGCAAAAAATCAGAACCCACTTTCACGCAGTGGTCCGAAATATGATAGTAGGAAAATCCGTGATATACAAAGCCCTTCACAAAGGCGATGTGAATTTAAGAGTGCGGATAGCAGAACCGTTACGAAACGAGGATTGTTCGACTGCGAACTACCTTCACTTATAGCAGTTGATTAACGAAAATAAGTGCATAACGACGGCTTGGGTTCAGCCATAAGTTATTGACGAAAATTTATGGAATCCACGACGTTTGAGAGTTTCGTCGTAAAATTAAACTGCTCAAGCGGTTGTGCTACCGTCCTTTAAGGGAATTGCATACGAAGTTTCCGGGATTTAATCGGTAATGAAAATCCCCGCCGAACGAGTTGTTTAGTCTCGGCAGGCTGAAATGCCTTGCACTCGGCGTAGCGTCAGTAAACAATACAAGGTTGTTTGCACTCTTGAACTACAAGAGAACACGCACGGAAAATCTATTAATCTTGCGTTGAAGTGAGAATAGATTAAGCCAAGTACTAACCTTATTTTACAGCAGAATACCAGAACAGAATTTTCTTTTCGATATGATTTATGACTGTCTCTTCGAGAGTGTATGATTTACTTTTCGAGAGCAAGTTGCACCTGCTCCTAATCAAAACTTGGACAAGATAAAAGCTTTTCGGCTCTCTGCAAGTTGTCATTCGCTTTAGTGAATGACAAGCTGCAGGAAGCCGAAGAAATTAACGAAGAACTTCAAGAAGCAGGTGCTATAACTATCATTTCTATGATGATAGATGATTGTCCTTTAGAAATGATTTATGACTCTCTTTTTGGGAGCCGAGCCGTTTCTATTGGACGAAGTCAGATAGAAACGGCTCGGAGACGACGTCGGAGAGCCGAGATTAGCAGGGCATAATACCCCGCGTCAATAAAGAATCAGTAAGAAATGAAGGCCTGTACACACCTTTGACAGTGGGTGTATTATGCCCTGCGGACTTTCCTTTTAAGAGCCATATGGATTAATTATAGATTTATATTAGGTTACTTTTAAAGATGAATTTATTTCTAATTATGATGTTATTGAATATGGTTCTTGTATGATTGATGATTGTCTCTTTGGGATGATATATGATTTACTTTTCGATATGTTCTATGATTATAGTTTCGAGAGAATATTTCGAAATTACTTTCATTTCCGGCAAAAAAGGATTGTGCTGACCGTCCGTTTGAGATTACTTACTTTTCGATATCAGGTCAGCACAATCTCTGAAAGCAATTTTATATGCTTTACGTTTTGATATGATATATGACTATCGTTTGCAAATGAGCAGGACAAAATTTTCGTACACAGAATTATTTTGGTAAAGAGAATTCTGTGTAACGTTACGTTAGTTGAAACTATAAGCACTCAACACTTTTCATAATATTGGCAAATCTTTCGTCTTCCCTCAAAAGTTTAAACGAAGGGTTGTTAAGTTTAAGAAGAAGCTTTTCTTTGTGTTTGCCTGATGTCCAATAAAAATTGCGCTCGACATCACGCAATAAAGGATTGTTCAATTTTTTGCCAGGTATAAATTGGGGTAAAACCTTTGAGTCATATTCAACCATTTTTTCTATCGTAGATAATGCATCTTCAGTACGATCCATGTCTAAATAAAGCATAGCCAATAAAAAGTAAATATCACCGCGTTCTCGACAATGGAAGCATGGGACGATTTCTTCATCTTTGCAAATGAGATCGATAATAGAAAGTGCTTGCATTAATGAATATTCTGTATTTTGATAACATTTAAGATGATGATAGCTAATAGCAATCGCCACAAGATCATCAATCATTGCCTCAAAATGATACATTAGGTCATTTTGATAACATTTATTTTCGCTCCTATAATCTTTTTTGAAGTGTGCAATATATGCCTTCATATTATGAATGGTCATATCAGCTCGCCACGGAAATTCATTTGCGTGAATCTCTGCTGCTTCAAAATTACCGTAAGCTGAGTGGAGCAAAACCATAATCATATGTGCACGAAGTATATCAGTGGTGTTTTTGCCGTATTTGATAACTATATTTGCCTGTCTCACGCATTCTTTATATATGGCCTCTCCATTGTCTGCATCAAAAACATCGTTTTCAGGATATGCTAATGATATTCCTGCTTCAAGTGATTGAGATAATAATACTGTATTGCTTGGGTATTTTTCCAAACCTTTTTGTAATTCATCATACTGTTGTTTGATACATTCCCTAGTAACAGGATGTGTGATTTTCGATTCGGCTTGTTCGATAATCTTGTTTACTTCCTCGACATCATTTCTACCACAAATACCAAATAACACATCAGTACTAACATTAAAAACCGTTGCAAGTGGAATAATCTGAGATATATCCGGCATTCCTGTATCATTTTCCCATTTTGAAATTGCTTGAAAAGTGACACCTAATTGTTCGGCAAGTTCGTCTTGCGTTAAATTGCGTTCTTTACGTAGTCTTCTGATGATTTGGCCCATTGTTTCTTTCATGAGTATGACCTCCTATATTGATAAATCGGTACCGTATTTACATTATTACATACAATTAGGATGAATTAAAGCGACTTAAAAACGAGTTATACTCAACGCTTCGTTGAGTATATTGTATCATAGGTTTGTCAACTTGTGTAGTTGTTACATTAAAAAATGTAGTGTTTAATAATAAAAAGCCGTTATTGTCATTATTTTAGTTCACAGCTTTTTACGCAAGGTTTGGTCCCTATCCTTGTGTTGAAATATATTTTTTGAAGAAAGGAGACGGTTTGCTATGTCAGATTCTAATAATATTACAGTGCAAAATCCAGGTCTGTATAAAAACTTGTTGGCGCAGGTTGAGTCTATCTATAAGCATAGTTACGAGCTGAGTGTCAAAACAAGGGCGCGATATTATGAAGCGACAAAAAGGTTCTGTAAGTTCTTAGCCGATAATTTTCGTCTGCAAAACTTTAAGAACGTGGAAGATCGGCACTTCAAAGCCTATGTGGAACACCTGAAAGAGAACAACTCTGCTGCGACTATTCAATCCGATTTGTCAGGCATACGGTATTTCCACAGAAAATCCGGTAGTAAGAACAGGCTATCCCCTAATAGCAAGTTGGCGCTACCAAAACGAGCAACAGGCGTTAAAGATCACTCGTGGCTAAAAACCGAGATTGATAATATGCGACAGTTGGCTACAGAACAAGGTCGACAGGATGTGGTGATTGCCATAGACTTTGCCCATGAGTTTGGTTTGCGGCTTGAAGAAATCTGCACCCTTAGAGTTGAGTATCTTATGTCTGCCTTAAAAACGGGTCAACTCGTAATAAAAGGCAAAGGCGGTCAGACAAGGGCGATTGATTTGAGTGCAAAGCAACGCAGTATTATTACTAAATATTTGGATTATGCACGATGCTCGGGTCGATACACAAGGGATTACCTAATCACAGCAAGCGAAAAAGACGGAGTCAAGCGTGAAAAGCGTTCCTTGCAGAATTGGATGAGTTATAACAGAAAATACTTTATGGTAGAAAACCGTGAGGATTTGAGTGAAGACGGTAAAAAGAAAAGAACCGAGACAATCTCTTGGCATGGGCTTCGACACACCTATGCACAAAGGACTTATGCTGAAGCATTGCAAG
>JAZNJT010000085.1:0-29907 GCA_045578145.1 Acutalibacteraceae bacterium | reverse complement strand
TTTTTTCAGGGAAAATTTGATAATACCGCTCTCTAGCTTCAGGTGATACTTCCTCTAATTCTGCAAACGCTTCAGGATAATTTTTATATGCTTGAGGTAATATCCGCTCCCAACGTCTTACCCATTCCTTATTGATTTCAAGTTTTTCTTCGTATGTAAGCGAATCCCAAGGAACAGTATTTCCATCAGGATGAACAAAAAAGCCTTTAACGGTCGGCAAATCATTTCTTCCCACAACACTCATCTCCTTTCAAAATATTGTCCGCAATTAAGATAGATTATGTTTTATAATTTGCAGTTTCTGAAACTTTATTCCTAAATCAACTTTTATTGCGATTTTATTTTTTGTAATTTACGCAACCGTTTTTCAAGATTTTCAATATTTAACCCCCACGCTTCATAAGCCAACCAAGTATCTAATTTATTATTTCTGTGAACAGGCGAAATATCTTTATCTTTGAAATACTCAATAACCTCATGCCTGTATTTAGCCAAGGTAGACGAACTACTGATGTTAAACAACTGCTTTATATCTGAACTTTCCAACCAAATTCTCTCATAATATAAGGTCACTGCAAATTCAATATTTATTGGATTAGACCTTGGCATAATTTCACCTCACTTTCTATTAATTAATCTCAACCCCAAGTGCCACCGATATAGCCTTTGCAACATTTTCGCTTTTTTCTCTAGCGCTTAGGTCAGAAAAAAATGCATTAATTGACGATGTCGTATAACCTGTTGCCTTTGCTAAATCACCGTTGGTCATACGGCGCAATCGCATTTCACGTTTGCAATCGGCTATAAAAAACTCATACAGATAAACCACCTCTTTTTTTATTTTCAGTTTGTCGAAACCTCTTGACAAAAGTGTACAAAAAGTGTACTATGTACTTGCGACAGTTATCATAGTATGAACTATATCCCCACTTAATGTTACCGCAGATAATGTGTGCACACTTTTGCGCTAACATAATACTGACCTTAGGGGTGATGCATTTTGATAAAGTTTTTAAAAGTAATTCTTGATATTATTGAATTATTTCAAGACTTTTCAATGTTATTTCCCTGTCTCGTTCCGCTTCATCATAGCGGCCGCAGCAACGTCAGGTGTGCTGGCATACACAACGAGCTGCTTGCAATGTAAATCGGGTGTTTTCCGGTGGATGAGGAAGTGCCAACCAAAGCGCCTCAATATATCCTCACATTGTAAAAACGAGCTTATGCCCAACCCTTGCCGAGTGAAAACACCGCTCGGCGATGGTTGTCAGTTTTTTAATGTCAAGCGGTTTCGACAAGGTAATGTTAGCACAAGTTTCTTGTGCTGTCAACAATAAAAGTATCTATTTCTTTAACTTTATAATTTTTAGACAAAAATAAAACACAAGTTTTGTGTATTTTATTTAATGAAAGGTTTTGATTTTATGATTAATGAAAAAATAGCAGGCATATCAAGTATAATTTCTACTATGACAGAAATTGTTGGCATTATTTTTTTCTTTAGTAATCCAACAATAACAATTTTTTGTGCAATAGTTTCTTGGATTAACAGTTTTCTTCAAAGTGTTTATGGCGGACAAAGAACTTTTAATACAGAAATCGCAACAATAGTTATTAGTGCAGTAATAGCCGTTATTATTAAAAAACCTGTATTTTCAATTATTTGTTTTGGGACTTGCATAGGCAGTCTTTTATGTCTTTTTTTTGGTTGGATACTTATGTTATTTTTTTATAACAAAAAATTTTAAGAGGGAATCATTATGAATACATTGGAAAAAATAAGTCACTTACTACATCAACAAAAGAAAAAACAAAAAGATTTAACCGATTATTTAGGCTTAACAAAAAACACTTTCACAAATTGGAAGTTAGGCGCAAGCGAATCTTACAAAAAACACATTGACAAAATCGCTGAGTTTTTTGATGTATCTACCGATTACCTTTTAGGCATAGAAAAAAAGCCCCTCATCAATGAAGATGAAGAGCTTACCGAATATTTACAAGAATTAAAAAGCAGAGATGAAATGCGTATGTTATTTAGTGTAACCAAAAGTTGCACAAAGGAAGAGGTAGAACAAGCAGTTCGTATTATCGAGGCTCTGCGGAAAGGTAACTAATGAATTTACGTGACCAAGGCATTTTTGTGCGATTAATCCCCCTGCCGCGTGGTGTCAAAGGTGTCACTATTCCTAACAGTGACAACACTTTTGATGTATATATAAATTCAAACCTTTCCGACCAGGCAAAACGGAAAGCCCTTGAACACGAGTTAAGGCACATTAAATTTGACCATTTCTACAAACCCTATGAAAATATTGTCATCGAAGAAATGGTCGCAAATCAATAACTATAAGAGGTAAAATTGGTGATACCATTTATTTTAGTTTTATTTTTTATACTTTTTTTCTGTATTTATTATTTATATAGATTATATCTTAAAAACGAACTAAAAAATAAAATTTCTAAAATAATAAATATTGATAACAGTACTTTTGCCGAAGAAGTTCTCTGTATTCAATCTGAATTAGGAATTGAAGAAAAGTATAAAATATCTTCACAAAAAGAAATAGAATATGCCGGCAATATTTTGAAATGTTTCTCCGAGCATCTTATAAGTAAGTTTTGGAATAACACCTTATCACTTAACCATAAACTTATAATTTTATCCGATAAAGAATATTTTATGTTGATGCTCAGAAATTTTTTAAAAGAAAATGAGTTGGATGAAAATTTAACATTTTTTAAAAAATTACATTTAGATATGTATGATATAGAACTAATTTGTTATAACGAAAATAGTTGTGAAAACTATATTTATACACTAACCGATTTTTCAATAGTATATCAAAAAATTTTCTTGTATTCTTCTCTTTTTTGCGAAATCAATAAAGCTATCATAAAAATTTTTCCAACAATTTCACATTATAAATGTTCTGAAACAATTAAAGAAACCTTAAATAAAGGCAAAATAGAAGTTATGCGTAGATGAACCCAAACTTTATTATCTTTATACTTTTCCGCTCTCATATACTTAATTAAAGGACGGTGTTATTATGCCAATTTATAAAACTAAAAAGAAAAATAAGGAAAATGTTAACCAATACCGCGTAACGTATAATTACACCGACACCAACGGCAACTATAAACAAATCTCAAAAACCGTATACGGATTAGCGGAAGCTAAAATGGCAGAAATAGAACTGGCATACAAAGCATCTTCAGGTGGTACTTCCCAGAAGCGTACCGTACAGCAATTGTATGATGAATATATTTTATATAAAAAAAGCGAGGTGCGAACCACCACGCTCGAAAAAACTAAATCAATATTGTCCCGTGAAATCCTACCCCGTTTTAAAAACAACGATATTTCAAAGCTTAACCTTCCTCTTCTACAGAGTTGGAAAAACGAAGTATCTCAAAGAGATTTAAAATTAATTACAAAACAGCATATTTTCAGCGAGTTCAGGGCAATGCTCAATTATGCCGTTAAAATGGAATATATCCCTAAAAATCCATTAATCGCACTCGGCAATTTCAAAGAAATATATTTTGAAAAACCACAAGATAAATTAAGATATTACACTGCCGACCAATTTAAAAAATATATTGCCGTAGCAAAAGAAGAATGTACGGCAGATAAAGATTATTGTTATTATGTATTTTTCAATATCGCTTACTACACAGGAATGCGTAAGGGTGAAATCAATGCACTTAAATGGTCCGATATTGAAGATAATGTAATTCACGTGCGCCGTTCGGTAGCTCAAAAGATTAAAGGTCAACCTATAATCGAAACGCCACCAAAAAATAAAACCTCATATCGAGATATTCAAATACCATCAGCATTAGTAAAAATTTTAAAAGAACAACGCAAACGCCAAATGAAAGAAAACCGATTTACAGATGATTTCAGAGTATGTGGTGGAATATCCTGCATAAGCGACACCGCAATATCAAACAAAAATATCGAATTTGCAAAAAAAGCGAATCTTGAAGTAATACGTATACACGATTTTAGGCACTCCCACGCTTCCCTACTTGTGAATAACGGAATTAACATTCAAGAAGTTGCGCGCCGATTAGGTCACGCTAAAATAGAAATGACTTGGAACACGTACTCACATCTATATCCCAAAGAGGAAGAAAGAGCCCTAAAAATCCTCGAAACAATATAAAAATTCGTGTATAATTCGTGCATAAAAGAAAAGAACCGCATAAATACGCGGTTCTTTTGCTATTTGGCGGAGTAGGAGAGACTCGAACTCTCGCGCCGGGGTTTAGCCGGCCTACGCCCTTAGCAGGGGCGCCTCGTCACCAACTTGAGTACTACTCCAAATATTGATATACGTTTTAGTATATATTAACTTTTTAAAAAATTTTGAGGTTCCTCGGCTTCGTGCCCTCTTGCGGTTACCCGAAATTTGTTTTCCGCTTGGGGTGCGGACAAATTTCGACCGCTACGCCATTTTTTATTCGCTTTATCCGCCACCGGCGGCGCTTATAAAAAATGCCCGTCACCAACTTGAGTACTACTCCAAATATTGATATACGTTTTAGTATATATTAACTTTATATAAATAAAAAAATGGCGGAGAGGATGGGATTCGAACCCATGTGGGATTGCTCCCAAACGGTTTTCAAGACCGCCTCGTTATGACCACTTCGATACCTCTCCGAATGCGACTATGACATTTTAACACAAACCTTCCAAAATGTCAACACTGATTTTAAAAAAAGGGGGATAGATTTTTTCTATCCCCTTTTCTCTAATCATAATTCCTTTAAAAATTCATCTATTCTGTGTATTGCCTCATTTATATGTTCAACAGAATAACAATATGAAGCCCTGATAAATCCCTCACCGCTGTCACCGAAAGCAGTACCAGGAACTACTGCAACCTTTTTTGAATGAAGCAGTTTTTCGCAGAATTCCTCACTAGTCATTCCTGTAGATTTAATTGATGGGAAAGCATAAAAAGCACCCTTTGGTTCTCTACAAGTAAGACCTATACGGTTAAATCCTGCAACCATAATTCTGCGCCGCATATTATACTCATTCATCATATACTCTACTTCCCCATCGCAGTTTTTAAGCGCCTCTATAGCGGCATACTGTGAGGTTGTAGGAGCGCACATTATTGCAAACTGATGAATTTTTATCATCTGTTCCATTATAGGCTCAGGTCCGCAAGCGTAACCCATACGCCAGCCCGTCATTGAAAATGCTTTTGAAAAACCGTTTATTGTAACTGTTCTTTCAAACATACCCTCAACCGAAGCAGGTGAAACATGGGGATTTTCGCCAAAGGTAAGCTCCGCATAAATTTCATCAGAGATTACCATTATATCAGTACCATTTAAAACCTCTGCGATTTTTTCTAAATCCTCGCGTTCCATTATAGCACCTGTGGGATTACAGGGATAAGGCAATACTAAAACCTTTGTTTTATTGGTTATTACAGCCTTCAATTCCTCAGGCGTTACCTTAAAATCATTCTCAGCTTTAGTATTAATTATTACAGGCACTCCCCCTGCAAGACGGGTTATAGGCTCATAACACACATAACTTGGCTGAGGTATAATAACCTCATCGCCAAAGGCTACAAAAGCTCTTATAGCGGCGTCAATAGCCTCGCTGCCGCCAACCGTTACAAGAATTTCATTTTGTGGATTATATGTAAGACCGAATTTTCTTTTCATATATGTTGAAATTTCATTTAAAAGCTTTGCATCGCCCTTATTAGAGGTATACTTGGTTTTACCCTTTTCGAGCGAATTTATACCAGCTTTTCTAATCTGCCAAGGGGTCTGAAAATCTGGCTCGCCGACACCTAAGGATATCACATCATCCATAGTAGCGGCAATATCAAAAAAACGTCTTATTCCCGAGGGTTTAATTTCCGTAACGGTTTTATTTAAAACTCTGGAATAATCTATCATACAAACAGTTGCCCCCTATCATCCTTATCAAAAGTAACCAAATCAACATCAAGCTCCTTATATCTTCTCATAACAAAATGAGTTGTTGTTGATGTTACAGAATCAATAGTCGCAAGCTCTTTAGCTACAAACCAAGCGATATCACGCAATGTTTTACCCTTAACAACAACGTTAAGGTCATAAACGCCTGACATTAAATAAACTGATTCTACCTCATTATATTTCATTATCTTTTCGGCAACCTCTTCAAAGCCAAGCCCTGCTTTTGGAACAACATTAAGTTCTACAATAGCAGAAACATAAGCTTCATCAAGCTTTTCCCAGTCTACAACTGCCTTGTATCCGCGAAGCAAACCATCCTTTTCGAGCTGATTAATTGAATCGGCAACCTCTTTTTCATCAATATCAAGCATAACTGCCAATTCCTCATTAGTGTATTTTGCATTGCGAGCAAGTAATTTTAAAATTTCGTATTTCATAGCAAATCCTCCTTAAAAAAATAACGCCCTGAAAAACTTCAGGACGAATAATAATCCGTGGTACCACCTAAATTCAGAAATAAATCTGCACTCAAAACCGATAACGGCGGTTAGCCGACTAGCCTTTCGGGAGCAACTCAAGGATAGCTTCACAAATAAACAACTTATGTATTCACACCAACCATACACTCTCTTAAAGCTGAAATAAATGTTACTTATTCCCATCAAAGTCTTTACAAAATAATAATACTATTAAAATAATATATTGTCAAGAAATTATTTTTAACTAAAAATCAGAAACCGAAAAAGAGCAAAAAGTTTTATTTTTTTACACCGTAATTTGACAAAATAACTATTAAGCCTGTCCTATAATGTTAACGGACGGTGATTTAAATTGAAGGATATTGTTAAAATATCAAACAGGATTGAAAATTACAGCATAAAGGAGCTTATCTTCGCGGTTTCAATGCACTTTCTTGCTTTTTTAGGCGGGATTGTTACCACAAGAGCCATTGTTTTAGAAAGACTGTTACCTTTCGGACTTAGTTATTTAAGCGGTGTTTCTTATGTTTTTACACCTTCCGCTGCAATAGGTGTTTTTTTGGGATATTTTTTCCCTGCATGTGAAAATTCAGGTTTCAGGTACATAGCTGCAATGTTTGCTATTCTCGCTATAAGGCTTTTGCTAATCCAATATAAAAAAATTGTTGCTAATCCCCTGTTTCATACCTTTATTTCTTTTCTCGGCTGTTTACTAGTTTCATCCGTATCATTAAAGTCAAATGATACTAATATAATAGATGTTTTAACCGAAAGCCTTCTTTGCGGAACAGGCACTTATTTTACATCAAAAAGCTTTATGGTTTTAGAGCGTTCGCCTGCAGGGCTATCAACAGATGAACTTTGCTCAATACTTATAACATTTAGTATTTTAATAATGGGATTAAATTCATTTACCGTAGCCACAATTTCTATAGGCAGAATTTTAGCTGTACTTTTAATTTTAATTGCCTCAAAATATGGCGGTATTACATCGGGTGCTATTGCAGGCATTGCTGTATCCTTAACTTTGACTCTTAGCGGCACAAATTCAACCCTAGGCATTGCTCTTGCATTTTCCGGACTTGTTTCGGGTATATTTGTTTCTCTTTCAAAATATGCTCAGGTTACAGTAATTATTATATTTACTTTCTTAGGTGCGGTTACATCATCTGATATATCTCTCATTGGCATTACAATAATTGAAACTGTTATTGCCTCAATCTTTTTTTTAACAACGCCTAGAAAAGCTGAAATTATTTTTGGTAAGCTATTTTCAGCGCAGCCCAAGATTTCAATGCCGGAAGGCTATAAAAAAACTCTTACTATGCGGTTAGAATTAGCTTCAGGTGCACTAAAGGACGTTTCGCAAACTGTTGAACAGGTATCCCGCGAGCTAGCAAAAATCAACTCGCCCGATTTCAGTTCTGTAATATCAGCCATTGAGCAGGACGCCTGTCTGGGATGCAATCTTAGAGTACACTGTTGGGAAACCAAGCGCTCAGAAACGGTTGAAGCTGTGCTTGAAATGACAAAGTTGGTAAAACAGGGTGAGTTTTCACCCGAAACTGCTCTGCCTACAGAATTTAAAGGCAGATGTCACCGTACGGGCAGAATAGCTAATGCCACATATAAGCGATATTCAGAATATGCCTCTCGCATAGCCGCAGAAAACCGAATTGATGAAGTTCGCTCTGTAGTAACAGACCAATTTAACGGAATATCTTCAATGCTTTACGATTTAAGCGTTGATTTCAAAAATGACGAGCAGTTTGATTCTGTTTGTGCCGAGAACTGTTCCACTGCTCTTAAAAATCTTGGAATACACGTTGCAGAAGCAAGTGCTAGAATTGACAAGTACAGCAGAATGTATTTAGAATTTAAACTTAAAAAAACACCTGAGCTAATAATCAATAAAATGCAAATTATGAAAACTCTTTCGGTTGTTTGCGACAGAGATTTCGATATACCGCGTGTTAGAGAAGTTGGTGCTGATATATTTATAGTTATTAATGAGCGCACTGATATTAAAATTGATATAGGTATTAAGCAGATAGCGGCTAATGACTCAAATATGTGCGGAGATGCTTATAGATATTTCTTTGACGGAAAAGGCCATTTTATAATGATTTTAAGTGACGGTATGGGTACAGGAGGCAGAGCGGCAGTTGACGGTGCGATGGCTTCAGGACTTATGAGCCGACTTATTAAAGCGGGATTTGGCTATGACTGTTCGTTAAAAATTCTTAATTCTTCTATGCTGTTTAAATCTACAGATGAATCCTTGGCAACGTTAGATATTGCAAGCATCGACCTTTATACAGGTCAACTAAGACTTTACAAGGCCGGAGCCGCACCAACAATTGTTAAAAGAAGCGGAAAAACAGGCAAAGCCGAAAGCACTTCACTGCCCGCAGGAATTTTACGTGATATTTCTTTTGACAAAGCATCGGTAAAATGTAAAGTAGGTGATATTATTGTTCTAATGTCTGACGGGGTTACAGGAACAGGCACAGATTGGATAAGAGCAGAAGTTGAAGCCTGGCGCGACGGCGATGCACAAAGCTTAGCTGAAAGGCTTAGCGATTGCGCTAAGCGCAGAAGAAACGATAATCACGAAGATGATATTACAGTTTTAGTTGCAATTTTAGAAAAGGCGATATAAAAAAGCAGGTCGAATGACCTGCTTAATTTATACTGTATTCTAAATAAATTTCTCCTGTTTCGAGATTTTTCCAAGTGAATTTTCCGTCTTCTAATATCATATAGCTATGACAGGAATTTTCCTTTGGTATTGAAACAGAGCCTGCATTCATATAAATAAAATTTTCGTGCTCTGTGCACTTGGGAATGTGTGTATGGCCGTTAAGCAAAATATCTCCGTTTAAAATGGGTGGTAATGTTTGCTCATTTAATTTATGACCGTGGGTGGCATAAATCAACTTATTACCTACAGATATAACTGCATAATCAGCAAGAATAGGAAACTCCAGTACCATCTGGTCTACCTCTGTATCACAGTTTCCCCTAACACAAAATAATTTATTTTTAAGAGGATTTAACATTTCTATAACTTTTTTGGGTGCATAATCCCTAGGCAAATCGTTTCTCGGTCCATGATAAAGTATATCACCTAACAACAATACCTTATCTGCCTTTTCCATTTCTGTTTTTTTAATTAAAAGCTCACAATAATAAGCTGAGCCGTGAATATCAGACGCAATTAAAAATTTCATATTTTCATTCCTTTATAAGCACTTTTTCAATTTTTCCTATTATCATATAATGGTAATCCTTATCGTTATACCATTTTAAAGGCTCTTTATCTATAAAACATTCTTCCTTTAAACGACTGACATACTGCTTTTTGCAAACCAGCACAAGTCTTGCCTCGTCAAAGTAAACCGTATTATCAGAAAAAACTGGTGTGAGACCTGTAAGTTCTGTTTTATTAACATCCCTGCCCGATTTACTTCCGCAAACCTTGTGAATATCTTTATTTTCCCCATAAAAGCTTAAAGTAAAATAATCATTGTTATCTACAAATTCCATTGTATATCTTTGAGGTCTTATCATTGCAACAACACTGTCATTTCCCCACATTTCACCTGCAAAGCCCCAAGACGCCGTCATCATATTATAACCGTTTTCATCTCCTGCAGAAATTAACATCCATTCATCTGCAATAGATTTTATAAGGTTCCCTTCAATTTCCTTTGAAGCTATTTCCTTAAACATAAATATCACCCTTTAATTGTTATTTAACTTTTTATAAAGCGCTATTATTTCTTCTCTAAGTCCCGCATTTTCCTCTGCTTTTAGCGACGGATCGTTTTTAATTAAATATTCCACTTCCTTGCCCGCCTTATAAAGCACATCTCTATCAGCAAAAAGGTCAGCGATTTTCATATCCGGAAGTCCATGTTGGCGCGAGCCTAAAAAGTCACCAGGACCTCGAAGTTCTAAATCGGCATCAGCTATTTTAAAGCCATCAACAGTGTTTTTAATTACATCAAGTCTTTTTTTTGTATCATCTGATTTACTGTCAGAAATCAAAATACAGTCAGATTTATACCTGCCTCTGCCAATTCTCCCCCTTAATTGATGAAGCTGTGAAAGACCGAAACGCTCAGCATTTTCTATAACCATAATAACAGCATTTGGTACATCTATTCCAACTTCAATTACAGTAGTAGCTACAAGTAGTTGTATTATACCCTCTGAAAAATCGCGCATAACACTTTCTTTTTCCTTAGAAGTCATTTTACCGTGAAGTAGACCTAAGCTGTAGCCTTTAAAATCATTTTCCTTAAGCTTTTCATAGTATTCGACAGCAGGCGTAATACCAGGCGTTTCATTTTCCTCAACAAGAGGACAAACAATATACCCCTGTCTACCCTCTTTTAAAAACTTCTTTATATAATTATTAATTCTTTTCCTATAGGTTGTATCCACCAGATAAGTATCTATTTTTTGTCTGCCCTTGGGATATTCATCAATAATACTAATATCAAGGTCACCATACAATATAAGGCCTAAAGTACGTGGGATTGGTGTTGCCGACATAACAAGAGTATGCGGATTTTCTCCCTTAGATGACAGTTTACCACGTTGTGCCACGCCGAATCGGTGTTGCTCATCAGTAACAACCAAGCCAAGAGATTTGAATTCTACATCATCACTTATAAGGGCGTGAGTACCAATTATAATATCAATTTCACCCATTTTAAGCTGTTCTTTAATAACAGTTTTATGTTTCTTTGCGGTAGCACCCGTAAGTAAGGCGAATTTAAGTCCTGAATTTTCGAAAAAGCCAGCTATAGTTTTATAATGTTGCTCAGCAAGTATTTCTGTAGGCGCCATCAATGCTGACTGATAACCATTTTTAGCCGATATATACATTAAAGCAGCGCAAACAGCAGTTTTGCCGCTTCCCACATCGCCTTGTACCAACCTGTTCATTGGTCTGCCCGATTTCATATCCTCAAAGCATTCGTTTATAACTCTTTGTTGAGCATTTGTAAGTGAAAATGGCAACACTCTTTTAAAATCATCAAAGTAATTCTTCTCAATTAGACAAGCGGTTTTACCTCTTGAACGTTTTTTAAGGAATGTAAGTCCTGCCTGTAAAACGAAAAGCTCTTCAAAAACAAGTCTTTTTTGAGCAGACTTTAGCCCATCTTTAGTTTTCGGAAAATGAATATTCCAAAGAGCCGTTCTAATATCACAAAGTTCGTTTCGTTCTCTTATTTCCAAAGGTAATGTTTCACTAAGTTCAACGCTTTGGAGTGCAGTTTTCACCAATTTTTCCATAACCTTTGAAGAAATGGTTTTAGAAGCCTGATAAATCGGTTCTATTCCACCAAAGGTTGACTCCATAATTATAGGCGCTGTCATCTGTTTTATATAAAAATTACCGTCAACCCTACCGTAAAACAGATATTCTCTGCCTGTTCTGAGTTTATTTGCAAGGAAATGCTGGTTAAACAAGGTAATATGCGCAGTTGCCGATGAATCCTCAACCAAAAACTTAAAAATTGTCATACCATTTCGCTTTTCGGCAGACTCAATGGGGGATATAATTCTAGCTTTTATACACACATTTTCGAAGAATGATGCTTCACTTATGGGTTTTATATCGGTCCAATCAAGATATTTTCTCGGATAAAAACGCAAAAGGGCACCGACAGTATCGATGCCCTTGGATTTTAAAACAACCGCTCTTTTCTCGCCGACACCCTTTAAATATTGAATATCAGTAGCAGCAGTTATCATTTAAAACACTCCAGAAAATTATTCAACAGAAATAATATAATAGTAAACAGGCTGACCGCCGTTTATTACAGTAATTTCGGTCTTGTCACCGTATTTACTTTGAATAAGCTCCTCTATAGCAGAAGCCTGCTCATCAGTTACATCTGCACCATAGATAACGGTAACAAACTGACTGTCGCGCTTAATCATTTGTTTTAAAAGCTTCATAACAGTTTTTTCGAGATCGGTATCAACATAGGTGATTTTACCGCCAAGAAGTGCCATTAATTCACCTTTCTTAATATCGTGACCGTCAAACTGAGAATCTCTTGCCGCAAATGTAATCTGACCTGTGGCAATTCTTTCAGCCGCCTTTTCCATTTCAATAGCATTTGTATCATCATCACTATCAGGGTCAAAGCTGAGCATTGCAGTAATACCCTGTGGAATAGTACGTGTATGAAGAACTATTACCTTACGGGTACTAATCGGAATAGTCTGTTCAGCAGCCATAATAATATTTTTATTATTTGGCAACACAAACACCGTTTCAGCAGGTGTAGCCTCAATAGCTTTTAAAATATCATCTGTGCTTGGATTCATAGTCTGACCGCCTGAAACTACAGTATCAACACCCAGATCCTTAAACAGTTCTTCAAGACCCGCACCTGCACTCACAGAAACAAAACCGACAGGTTTTGTAGGCTCTACAGGTGTGAATGTTTCTGTGCGGTCTGCACTCTTAGCAGGCTTTTTCTTTGAAACTTCCGCATCGTGCTTTGCTCTTTCATGCTGGTCACGCATATTTTCTATCTTTAAATGAACAAGTGAACCGTGTGTCAACGCATTTTCAATAGCATTACCAGGGTGGTCGGTGTGAACATGCACCTTAATAATTTCCTCATCATCAACAACAACCACACAATCGCCTATTGTTTCAAGGAAAAGTCTAAGCTCGTTAGGTTCTTTTTCACACTCAGGATTTCTGTTAACTATAAATTCTGTGCAATAAGTAAAGGTGATTTCACCTTCAAACTCGCCTGCGGCATTACGTGAAGATTCTTCTTCGTCCTCAGTAATTTCCACAGTACCGGAATTTGACTGAATAATTACACCGTCACGAAGTACAGAAATCATACCCTTTAGGATTAATACAAAACCAAAACCTCCCGCGTCAACAACTCCTGCTTTTTTAAGCTGAGGTAAAAGTTCAGGAGTTTCTGCCAAGGCTATTTCTGCGCCTTCGATAGCAGACTCGAAAACTTCTATTTCATTTTTGCCTTCTTCCAAAGCTTTTTTAGCATATTCAGATGCCACGCGAGCAACAGTGAGAATTGTACCCTCAGTTGGCTTCATAACAGCCTTATATGCGGCTTCAACGCCTAATTCAAATGCTTTTGAAATATTCTCGGCAGTTACAAACTCATCGTCTGCCATACCTTTTGCAAAACCGCGGAATAAAAGCGATGTAATAACACCTGAATTTCCTCTCGCACCTCTGAGCAATGCGCTTGCATTAATAGAAGCTACTTTGCCTGCGGTAGCTCCGCTTATTTTTTCAAGTTCTCTTGCGCTGTTGGCAAGTGTCATAGACATATTTGTACCCGTATCTCCATCTGGCACAGGAAAAACATTGAGGTCATCTGTCTGCTTTCGATTATTTGAAAGATTGTTCGCAGCAGAAATTATCGCATCGCGTAATATATCGCCGTTTATCATCTTAACACTCCTATTCCTTTATACCGTCAACCTTGACAATTACCTTATCAACAGTAATTCCGGTAGCAGTGTGCACTGCATATTTTACCTTTTCTGTAATACTTGCCGCTATAGCGTTTATATTCATACCGTAAGTAACAACAATGTGTAACTCTACAGTTATTCCGTCATTAGTACCTAATACCTTAATACCTGTATCAATTGGCTCAGACTTGGAAATTTTGCCAAGAATTTTTTGCTTGCCGCCGCTTGCAACCATGCCAACAACACCGAAGCAAGAAACAACCTCGTTGCCAATAAGCTTTGCTAAGTAGCTTTCAGAAATATCTATTCTACCTAATCTGGTTTCATAAGCTATCATAATAATCCTCCCATTTAACTGTTACAAATATATGATTCAACTGAAAAATAAATATCACTCTCAGAAGAGCCTGAAACATTTTCAATATTATCATTATAAAATAATGCGCCCGTGCGGTAGCATATCGGTATGAACGGCATTTTACTTTGCAAAACCGCCGCTATATCGGTAATTGTGTTTGTACCGTTATAAAAGCCTGTCACCACCTCAAACTCATCAACAATTTTACTTGTTTCTTGGCTCGAAGCTTCCTCAACTTGATTAGTGTTTTTTGGCAAACCGAATGCTAAAGCACCGTCTTTTAACAACAATGGTGAAAAATCCATATTTTCGGTGAGCTTTACTTCGCCGATAAATAACTGAAATTCTCCGTTATTTAACGCTTCAATATACTGGGCATACGGCTTTTCAATAACCGTAATACTTATACCGTAATCCTTTAACTGTTCCGCAATAAGACCTGCAAGTACCACTCGCATACGGTTTTCGGCGTTGACAAGCAGTGAAAACCTTAACGGTATTTTATTGGAATTAATTCTATTTCCATCACTATCTAAATTATTATAACCTATTTTCTCTAAATTCTCAACTGTTATTTCTCGATTTGCAGTAATTTGTATATTTTGTACCGATTTAACCTCTTTCCAAACAGGATTAAAAAAGCCTGTGGCCGCGATTGCATTGTTATAGTAAGCATTCTGACAAAGCTTTGTTCTATCAATACCTGTAGACAGTGCCTGTCTCAACAAATTTTCCGAAAGCGCGCCGTAATTTTGATTAATACCGATATACACTAAACTGTTAAGATTGATATCTGTTTTCTTGCCGCCCAACCTAGTAATATTACCGTCTGAAATATCGCTGTAATAAAGGTCTGCCGCTCCTATTTGCGCATAATGTGTAACAGATTCAATATCAGGAGCATTAATAAGTCTTACCGCTTTTATTGTTGATTTTTGTGTAAACGATTCCGTATTAAGCACAAGACCGTCGTGTGAACCATTAACCTTGAATCTGCCTGAGCCTACAGGCGGTTGTAAAACGCTGTCAGAATCGGTAATTTTATCACTACCGTTTTTAAGAATCGGAAATGTCAAAAGATTAGCAGTATAAGGGTCAGCCTTTAAAAGCGTAAACACGACTGTTGTACTGCCTGTTGCCGAAGCAGAAGCTATATTATAAAGTCTTGAAGAATATGCAGACTGAGAATTTTTTGCTAAATTAAAGGAATATACAACATCATCTGCAGTAACAACTGTTCCGTCAGAAAACTCAACTTTTTTAATGTTAACTGTACAATTTATACCATCTAAGCTTATGTTCTGCGCGATACTAAGCACAGGGTTAAATTCATTATCTAATTTTACAAGCGGCTCATATATGAGCTTACATAAATTGCGGTTAATTTCAGTTTTAACCGTATATGGATTAAACCCGTCTGCCGCAGAATAGAGCAAGGTTATATAGTCACGTATTGAATTCTCATCTATCTTTTGATTTTCAAAAGTTGAGCCTGTATTCTCCGCTTCTCTGCATGAAGTAAAACAAAGCATCAAAGCGAGACTCAAGAAAAACGATAAAATATTTTTAAATTTCATTATTTCTTTCCTAAATACAAATTCTTTCTACAGCTACGGTTTTGCCGCTTCTTTCGTCAATTTCAAAAATACTGCCGCAAAGCATAGCCTCACCGTCAGCAAATTCAAACTTGGACATATCACTGTCTTTCAGTCTGTTAACTATTATTTCTGTTCTAACCCCTAAAACAGAATTTTTAGGACCAGTCATACCAAGGTCGGTAATATAACCTGTGCCATTTTGTAAAATCTGTTCATCTGCTGTTTGTACGTGGGTATGTGTTCCAAATACAACCGATACCTTACCGTCAAGATAAAAGCCCATAGCACGTTTTTCGCTTGTAGCCTCGGCATGAAAATCAACGGCAATAATGTTAGCACGGTCATTTTTTGCCCTTTCCAATAGTTTATCTACACAAAGAAAAGGATTATCTACCCCTACTCTTTCAAGATAAATTTTACCAGAAAGATTAATAACCGCCATTGAGTATCTGCCGAAATCCACCAAGCAATATCCGCTTCCTACATCGGCATCAGTCAAATTATGGGGACGCAAAAGAAATTCATTTTCATCTAAATAAGGCAGAATTTCCTTTTGCCTTAAAGAATGATTACCGCCTGTAATAACATCTGCTCCTGAGGCGAAAAGAAACTGCGCACTGCTTTTTGTAATACCGTTGCCAACGGCAGAATTTTCACCGTTTATAATTACAGCATCTATATTCTTTTCCCTTTTTAAAGACGGAAGTTTTTTTTGCACATATCTGCAACCGCACTCTGAGCATACATCACCTACAGCCAATAAACGCATAAAATCCTCCATAATAATTTATCTTATATAATTATAATAGTTATACATTGCTTTGTCAAATAACTTTTTATATAAAAAATACTTGCAAAATATAGAATTTAGTGTTAAAATGACATAGATAAATGCGATGACAAAGAAAAGTAAGCGTTATCATTCTTTAAGAGAGCGTCTGTCTAGGCTGTGAGCAGATGTAAGTAATGTGGCGCCGAAGTTCCCTTTTGAGCAGTGATGCTGAAATTTAAGTAGGCGTCAACGGTTAACACCGTTATATGTTGTGAGAGTGTTTGCTCTTAGAGCACAAAGTACGGGTGGTACCGCGGAGATTTTATTGCTTCGTCCTGTTTTATGGACGAAGCTTATTTTTTTGGAGGAATTAAAATGAAAGAAGCTTTAAATTCTATCAGCCTTGCGGCAAAGGAAGCTGTAGCCAAAGCTCAGGATGAATCCCAAATTGAAGAAATACGGGTAAAATATTTAGGTAAAAAAGGCGAGCTTACTGCTATTTTAAAGCAGATGGGCGGTCTGTCTCCTGAAGAAAGACCTAAGATGGGACAGCTTGTTAACCAAGCAAAACAAGAGCTTGAAAGCCTTATTACCGAAAAGAGAGAGCAGTTAAAGGCGCTTGCAATCGAGCAGAAGTTGAAAGATGAAACCATAGACATCACTATGCCTGCCAAAGAACTCAAATCAGGCAGACTTCATCCCCTTAACACTGTGCTCGACGATATGATTAATATTTTTCAGTCTATGGGCTTTGACGTGGTTGACGGACCTGAGGTTGAAACCGATTATTACAACTTTGAGTGTCTTAATGTTCCCGCCGATCATCCCGCGCGAGATATGCAAGATACTTTCTATTTAGCTGAAAATCTGTTGCTAAGAACCCAGACCTCAGCCGCACAAATCAGAACTATGGAAACAAGAAAGCCCCCTATCCGTGTTATCTGCCCAGGCAGAGTTTTCAGAGCAGACGAGGTTGATGCTACACACTCGCCCGTTTTCCATCAGATCGAGGGACTTGTTGTTGATAAAGGAGTTACCATGTGCGACCTTAAAGGTGTGCTTGAGCAATTTGCACACGAGATTTACGGAAGTGATACAAAAGTTAAATTCCGCCCCTCTTTCTTCCCTTTTACAGAACCTTCGGTTGAGGTTGATGTTACCTGTTCCGAGTGTGGCGGTAAGGGTTGTCGAGTATGTAAAGGCAGCGGTTGGATTGAGATTTTAGGTGCAGGAATGGTTCATCCAAATGTGTTGCGTTCTTGTGGAATTGACCCCGATGAATATTCAGGTTTTGCCTTTGGTATCGGTCTTGACAGACTTACCACAACCCGTTACAAAATAAGCGATATCCGTCTTTTATTTGAGAATGATAAACGCTTCCTTGAGCAGTTTTAAGGAGGACTTAAAAATATGAAAATTTCACTTAACGCTTTAAAATATTATGTTGATATAAATGTTTCTGTTGAAGAACTTTGCGACCGTATGGTTATGGCGGGTTTCGAGGTTGAAAGCATTGAAAAACAAGGAGATAACCTTATAAATGTTGTTGTAGCGCAAATTAAGGAAATTGCTCCCCATGAAAATAGCGACCATTTGCAAATTTGCCAGATGGATATCGGCAAAGATGAATTAGTGCAAATAGTTACAGGCGCACAAAACATTAAGGTCGGGGACCTTGTGCCTGCCGCTCTAAACGACAGTTATCTCCCCTGTGGCGCTCACATTGTAAACGGTAAGCTCCGCGGTGTGGAATCCAACGGAATGCTATGCTCAGGCGAAGAACTTTGCCTAACCGAAGCTGACTATGAGGGTGCATCAGTTAACGGAATTTTAATTCTCAAAGATAACTATAAAGTTGGCACTGATATGCGCGAGGTTTTAGGTCTTGACGACTATATCATAGACTTTAAAATCACCGCCAACCGCCCTGACTGTAACTGCTTTATAGGTGTTGCAAAGGAAATAAGCGTTGTTTTAGGAACAAAACTTACTCTGCCTACACCTGAGTATAAAACAGTTGGCGACGATATTAATAATTACATCAGCATTGATGTTAAAAACTTTGAACTTTGCCCACGTTATATAGGCAGAGTTGTAAAAAACTTGAGAATAAAGGAATCACCTGTTTGGATGCAAAAGGCACTTTTAGCGTCGGGTATGCGCCCAATTAATAACATAGTTGACATCACAAACTTTGTTATGCTTGAAACAGGTCAGCCGATGCACGCATTTAATTACAACGATTTAGCCAATAAGCAGATTATTGTAAGAAATGCAAAATGTGGAGAAACAATTACCACACTTGACGGCAAGGATTATATTCTTAACGAAGATATGCTTGTAATTGCAGATGGCGAAAAGCCCTCTTGCCTTGCAGGTATTATGGGCGGTAAGGAAAGCGAAATTGAAAACGACACTAAGGATTTATTCTTAGAATCCGCTAAGTTCAAGCGCGACAATATCCGTCATACAGGCAGAGCCTTAGGTATTCGCACTGAGGCTAGCGGAAGATTTGAGCGCGGCGTTGATATTATAAATGTTGAATATGCCGCAGAACGCGCATTACAGCTTATTTATGAACTTGATGCAGGCGATATTATCGACGGTGTTATAGATTGCAACCAAGGCTTACCTGAGGATAAGATTATTACCGTTACAACCGATAAAATTATGGAGCTTATCGGTGTTTCCGTGCCTGATGAAAGAATTGTTGAAATACTAAATTCGTTGGGACTCGAAACTACTATAAACGGCAAGGAAATCACCTGTAAAATTCCCTCTATTCGCGATGATATTGAAGGCAGAGCAGATTTAGCTGAAGAGGTTATGCGAATTTACGGCTACGACCATATTATAGGCACCGCTATGCGCGGCACAGTTGTAAGAGGAAAATTATTACCCGAGCGCATTAAAACCAATAAAATCAAAAGACTTTTAACAGGTGCTAACGCTTTTGAAATTGCAACCTATTCATTTATTGCATCTAAGGCTATTGATACCTTAATGTTAAGTGAAGATGACGAGCGCCGCAATCAGATTAAAATAATTAATCCGTTGGGTGACGAGTATTCCACCTTGCGCACACAGCTCACAACAAGTATGTTAACAGTTCTTACTACAAATATTAACAAGAAGATTACTGAGGGACGTTTCTTTGAAATCAGCAAGCGCTTTATTCCAAAGCAGTTACCTTTAACAGAACAACCCGAAGAATTACCTACAATGAGCATTGGCATTTACGGTAAAGATGAAGATTTCTTCACTCTTAAAGGTATAATTGAGGCTATTTGTAAGCTTATGGGCGCTCATACACAGTATGAAAGAAGTTCTGAGCCTTATTTACACCCAGGCCGTCAGGCACTTGTTAAGGCAAACAACAAAGATTTCTGTGTGTTTGGTGAGGTTCACCCAACAGTAGCCGCAAATTACGGCATTGAAGAAAGAGTTTATGTAGCAGAAATTAAACTTGATGTTTTACTCGGTATTGAAAAACGTAAAACCACCTATAAACCACTACCTAAATTCCCCGCTGTTGAGCGCGACTTTGCAATGCTTGTTGACAGTGATTTGCCTGTTGGAAATATTGAAAAGGCTATCTCACAGGGGGCTGGCAGACTGCTTGAAAAAATCGAGCTTTTTGACGTTTATCAGGGCGCACAGATTCCCGAGGGTAAAAAGAGCGTTGCCTACAGTGTATATCTTCGTTCACAGGAAAGCACTCTTACCGACAAGGAAATCGACGAGGTTAATACAAAGATTATTAAGAAATTAGAGTCTATTGGGGCTACTCTTCGAAAATAATACTTGCACTTTTGAAAGTTTTTGTATAAAATATATTTAAAGAGGTGTTACTTATGAATGACAGAACGATGACCTTTTCTATCGGTGACCAGACCGAACAGGAAATACGTAATATTTTAGTTACAGTCTATGATTCCTTAAAAGAAAAAGGCTATAACCCTATAAATCAAATTGTAGGTTACATTTTATCTGAGGACCCTACTTATATTACAACTCATAATAATGCCCGTAACCTTATAAGAAGAATAGACCGTGATACCCTGTTACAGTCATTGGTTAAATATTATTTAACAGCATAAAACTTTAATCACTAAAGCGCGATTAGAAATATCTAATCGCGCCTTTTTCTTTGTCTTTTATATAATATTTTTGAATAATTTCTATTAATTCTTTAAGATCTTGCTTTTTTAAATTGCGAATAATTTTTATTATGTTAATTTCCATAGTTGTAAAATCGTGCTGAGGCTTTGGCGGTGTAGGTTTTGGATTTACAGTTTTTTCACCAAATAATAAAGTATAAACTTCAATATCAAGAATTTCCGACAATTTAATAATCAAATCACAGGAAATTTTTCCTCTTCTTTCACATTGTGAGTAGGTGCTTGGCCGCATACCCAGTCTTTCAGCTACATATTCCTGAGAAAACCCTCTGAATCTACGGTAATTTGCTATTCTTTGATTTATAGTTTCTTTCATTTTTACCTCACATAATAAAAAAGTGTACGCAACCAAAGCTACGTACACCGAAAAATACATAGCTCAAATTGTTGCGACACAATTCTACCATTCTTGTGGGAATGAAAGAAAGAGCATGTATTTTTACCAAAATAAAAATACATTCCCACCTTTAATGGTTTTTATTGAATTGTGTCGCAAAATTATTTTACCACACTTTTTTAAGATTTACAACTATTTTTATATCTAACAACAAAATTCTGCTGTTAATTAATTTGTCGCTCATGCCGCGACAGGCATGCCCTTTCTTATGTGAGCGAAAAGAAAGGGCACAAAGATTCGCTTTTAAGGGGGATTTCGATTCCCCCTTTGAGTCGTCGGGTTTTTAGCTACATAAAAACGTCTTTCGACAACTACGTTGTTTTATTGAAAGACAAATCTTGGCTAAACTTTAAATCATTGCTCCGACAACTCCAACCCCCTAAACGACAAGGGTTTCACCCTTGACCCTTAAAGTGATTTTAATTTTATATTTTAAATATTTATGGCAATACTATTTTTTGGGGTGAAGTTAATGGTTTTGCTGTTTGCAAACAGAAAAAGCCGTGCAGAAAATGAAATTGCTGAGATTTTGAAAAGCTATAACGCTAAACACATATCAGATAAGGAAATAAGCCGGGGTAATGCTTTTACAGTAATAACTGTATACAAAACAGTAAAAATAAATGCAAAAAAGGGAATCGCCGTTTTTTGTGATAACTCTGAGCGTTTTGAAAATCAGTTATTGCCGCAAGGATTTATAGGTATCTGTGAAGATAGTAATAAAAATGCACTTAACATATTGAAAATCAACAATATACCTGTTATCAGCTGCGGTATGAATTCTAAAAACACTATCACCCTTTCGAGCATTAATTCCAACACCTTAGTCACAGGTCTTCAAAGAACTGTGTTTGACCTGAACTATAACGAAATATTGCCCGCCGAATTTAAGATAACACTTAAAGAAAATTATAAACCGTTTTCAGTTATGGCAAGCGTTGGTATTCTGTTACTTAACGGGATTTTACCCTATGAATTTTAAGAGGTGTCTTTTTATATGAGCAAAAAAATGAAAATCACACTAATTGTAATAATTTCTGTTTTAATAATCTCCTTAATCGGACTTGTTTATGCGCTATTTTCAATTTTAAACAAACCTCAACCACGCGAGGCTACACGTTGGGTTTTACACTCATATGGCAACAATATAGCTTTATATAACGGAGATGAAATAATCGAGGTTTACGGCTCAGTAGCTCTTGATACCCTGCCATTTGAGGACCGTCAACGCTTAAACAACGGCATAGTTTTTAATACCCGTGAAGAAGCTTTGACTGCGATAGAGGATTATGACGGATAAATAAAAAAAGAGCAGTGCAAACTGCTCTTTTATTATATGCTGAAAAGTAACTCGCCATAGCTCGGATACGGCCACTGTTCTTCGGGAACCACGCTCTCTGCACTGTCAGAATATTTTCTGATATCTGCCATCAAACGCAAAACTGTATCATGATAAAGCTTAGCCTTATCATACACAGCAGCAGTACATTCAGCAGTAGAGACCGCCATTTTAAGTTGATTTGTAAGTGAATAAATTTCACCGTTTGCGGCTGAAAGTCTAGCTATAAGTTCACGCTCAACTGTAGAATTAATACCACCCACACTGTTTTTGTTAAGAACTGTTTTGCATAACTTGTCCGTATAAGCAGTAATAGCAGGTATAACTTCCCTGTTCATCATTTCGATAAGCGTTAATGCCTCAATATGCAAAATTTTAGAGTAATTCTCAAGTATAATTTCAACTCTTGAATTGATTTCAGTACGGTTTAATACACCGTGTCTTTCAAACATTGCAATATTTTTTTCGCTTTTGAGTAACGGTAATGCATCAACTGTGCTCTTTAGATTTAAAAGTCCGCGTCTCTCAGCTTCTCTTTCCCATTCCGCAGAATATCCGTCACCATTGAAAATAATTCTACCGTTTTTCTCAACAACCTCTTTAATAATTGTATTAACCTCAGCATTAAAATCAGAAGTTCTCTCAAGCCTTGTAGCGAACTCATCAAATACCTCTGCCACCATTGTGTTAATCATAACATTGGTATCAGAAATTGATGAAGCCGAGCCTAACATTCTAAATTCAAACTTATTATCTGTAAATGCAAAGGGTGATGTTCTGTTGCGGTCGGTATTATCCTTGCGAAAAGCAGGGATAACCTCTGAACCCATGTTCATCTTAATACGTTTTGTGTTATCGTGATGAACACCGTTTGCAATAGAATTTAAAATATCTGTTAGCTCATCGCCAAGGAAAATTGAAATTATTGCAGGGGGCGCTTCATTAGCACCTAATCGGTGGTCGTTACCCGCAGTTGCAACCGAAATTCTAAGTAATTCCTGATGCTCATCAACCGCTTTAATAACTGCGGCTAATGTAAGTAAAAACAGTGTATTTTCCTCAGGCACCTTACCTGGCTTTAAAAAATTAATTCCCGTATCTGTAGAAAGCGACCAGTTATTATGCTTACCGCTGCCGTTAACACCGTCAAAAGGCTTTTCGTGAAGCAAGCACACAAGTCCGTGCTGTAGGGCAGTTTTTTTCATCATCTCCATTGTAAGCTGATTATGGTCTGCTGCAATATTTGTGGTTGTAAATATAGGCGCTAACTCGTGCTGTGCAGGTGCGGCTTCATTATGCTCAGTCTTAGCAAGCACACCCAATTTCCAAAGTTCGCGGTCTAATTCGCGCATAAACTCTGCAACGCGGTGCTTTAACACTCCAAAATAGTGGTCGTCCATCTCCTGACCTTTAGGCGCCATAGCACCGATAAGTGTTCTTCCGCAATACATAAGGTCAGGACGTTTATCATAAACCTTTTTGTCGACCAAGAAATATTCCTGTTCAGGACCTACAGTGGTGTTAACACGCTTGACATCTGTATGTCCAAAAAGCTTAACAATTCTTAATGCTTGTTTATTAATAGCATCCATACTGCGAAGAAGCGGTGTCTTCTGGTCAAGCGCTTCACCAGAATACGAGCAAAAAGCTGTTGGAATACAAAGCGTTTCATCTTTAATAAAAGCATACGAACTCGGGTCCCAAGCAGTATATCCACGCGCCTCAAAAGTAGCCCTTAACCCGCCCGATGGGAATGAAGATGCATCAGGCTCACCCTTTATAAGCTCTTTGCCCGAAAACTCCATAATGATATGTCCGTCGTCAGTAGGACTTATAAAGCTATCGTGCTTTTCTGCAGTAATTCCTGTAAGAGGTTGAAACCAATGTGTATAATGAGTAGCACCTTTTTCGATAGCCCAATCCTTCATTGCAGATGCCACTGTATCAGCTATACTGCTATCAATAGTTTTACCCTCTTTAATTGTACTTTTTAAAATGTTATATACATCTTCGGGTAAACGTTCTTTCATAATAGAATCGTTAAAAACATTTATACCGAAAAGTTCACTCACATTATTCACGCTTTTTCCTCCAAACATATACTTTTTTTAGTATACATTTTAATATCTGTTTTGTCAATTAAAACCGCAATTAATTGACAAATACCGCGTTTTTACAAAGTTTTTGTATATATTTGTCCCAGTCATAACAATCAGGCACAGTAAGATTTGTTTCGCTTTTTTCGATAATCGTTAAAAAGTCTTTCTTCGTAAATCCGTTATTACCCACTTTCTTAATTATGCATTTAATTATCTGCCTCTCTAACATATCGTCAGTATTTTTTTCTAAAATTTCCTTAATTTGATTACCTGTGTAATTAAGCATTTCACCATTTATATCCAAATCTATACCGCCTAATTTATCCACAATTTCTACCACTAATTCAAGGTCAGACTCAATTTCATAATCAACATCGTAACCATAATAATTATTGCTATCACTGTTGATATGGCATATCCGAAGACTTTCATTTTCAAAATCAAGATACGCCAAGGTTTTATTATCTAACACGCTGAAAAGCAAACCTGTATTTTTAGAAATATAATCATAATACGGCACATTTTTTACCTCGTTTTGAACCTTAGAAATATGCCCTGACAAATAGGTATAACCGATACCTATAAAAAACACAAGTAAAAGCGAGGTAAACAATATAGTTTTTAAAAAAACAATTATACTTTTTTTCAATAAAATCACCGTAAATATTTTACCCAAAAACATATTTTTTTATTAAATAGCAATAATATTTATTATAGAGGTGCTAAAAATGAGATTGAAGAAAAATATTATTGCTTTTTTTGTAATCGGGATTTTAGGTACACTAGGTCACTTTGTATATGAATGGTCGGGTGGAAATTATGCAGTGGGATTATTCTTTCCTGTGAATGAAAGCACTTGGGAACATTTAAAGCTTTTATTCTTCCCTACTGCTGTTTATTCTGTGTTTGAATATTTTTTATCACGTGAAAAACCAAGAAATTATTTGCAAGCTGTTGTTTTTTCAACCATTTGCGGTATGCTTTGGATAATTATACTTTTTTACACTATAAATGGCGTATTCGGAAAAAGTCCTGGTTTTATCAATATAGGCATTTATTATATAAGCATAATTATAATGATGTGCAAAAAAACCAAGCTCATAAAAGAAGAAAAATTTGAACTTCCGATTTTTTACTGGTTGGCAACAATACTAGGTATTATGGTAGCAATATCGTTTATTTTTTGGAGCTATAATCCGCCGTCAATCAATCTGTTTATACCGCCTGTGGCATAAAAAATAACGCCTTTGGAAATTACCCAAAGGCGTTTATTTTAAATTCAGTTAAATATTTTGATTAACACTTTCAAATTCGCTTACGATATCTTCAGAAGGCTCTGTTGTAAGCAAAGATACTACAACTATAACTACTGAAGAAACAATAAACGCGGGAAGTAATTCATAAATTGCAAATGCGCCGCCAAGCTGACTTATAACAAATTTCCATAAGAATACCATTACTCCGCCGCTCACCATACCTGCTATAGCACCAGCACAATTTGTACGTTTCCAGAAAAGTGAGAAGAGCATTATAGGACCAAAGGTAGCACCAAAACCTGCCCAAGCAAACTTAACAATAAGAAATACCGAGCTTGTAGGGTCAAGCGCCAAGAATATTGCAACAACAGAAATTAATATAACACATATACGTGCTAATACAACAGAACCTTTTGCACTCATTTTAACCTTAAAGGTTTTCTGTACTAAGTCCTGAGAAATACTTGAAGCAGCAGCCAAAAGCTGAGAATCCGCAGTTGACATTGTTGAAGCCAAAATACCCGAAAGAATTATACCTGCTACAACAGCGGGAATAAAGCCAAATTTACTGATAATCTTTGAAATATCAACAATAATTGTTTCTGCGGCTGAACTGTCAGCATACAGAGGAACTATGCCCTTTACCATAAGTGAATAGCCTACAACACCGATTAACACTGCAACAGCCATTGAGATTACAACCCAAACGAAAGCAACTCTGCGAGAAAGCTTTAATTTTTTCTCATCCTCAATAGCCATAAAACGTAAAAGAATATGAGGCATACCAAAATATCCAAGACCCCAAGCCAGTGTGGAAACCACAGGCAACGCACCGTATGACATTGTTTCACCTGTAGCTACATTAAATCCTTCAAAAAGATTTGTAAACCCGTTTAGTCCCTGTACATTAGCAAATACGTTTTGAAAACCGTGAATAGTACCTTCACTAAAACCTAAAACAACAAATAATGCAATAGTCATTACAATACTTTGTATAAAGTCTGTGGTAGAAGCGGCTAAGAATCCGCCCAAAGTACAATATATTACTATAACAGCCGCGCTAATAACCATTGCTGTTACATAGTCCATGCCAAATAGTGAAGCGAAAAGCTTTCCGCAAGCAGCAAAACCCGAAGCGGTATAAGGAACAAAGAAAATAACAATAAAAACAGCAGCAATAACTGTTAATATGTTTTTGTTGTCCTTAAATCTTTTTGAGAAAAACTCAGGCAATGTTATAGCATTTATACGCTGAGAATAAACTCTTATTCTTTTAGCTACTATTAGCCAGTTAATATATGTACCGATGGCAAGACCGATAGCAGTCCAAGTAGCTTCAGCCAAACCAGTCATTAATGCAAGACCCGGAAGTCCCATTAAAAGCCAAGAACTCATATCTGAAGCCTCAGCACTCATAGCGGTCACAAGTGGACCTAACTTTCTACCTCCTAAATAAAAATCATCTGAATTTTTATTTTTGTTTGATAAGACAAAACCTATTGCTACCATACCGAATAAATACACAACAATAGTAGCAATAATACAAATATTAGTATTACTCATAATACACCTCGGCGATTATATTTACTTATTATCGTTATATTTTGCAACAACCTTTTTAATGCGGTCAGCGGGGTCTAAAAGACTGCTGATTGAATTATCATAGTTAAGAGTTTCAACCAACAATGCTATATATTTTGACATATTAACACTGCAATACCACTCGCGTTTTAAAAGCTCATCAGGTTGGAAAATAAGATTGGTTGTGAAAACCTTATCAATAAGTCCTTTTTTGTAATAATCATCAAACTTATCAAGTCCCTCAACAAACAAACCAAAAGTTGAGAAAATAAATATTCTGCCTGCTCCCTTTTCCTTAAGCTTTGCAGCAATATCAAGCATAGATTCACCTGATGAAATCATATCGTCAACAAGAATTAAATCCTTGCCTGTAATATCATTACCCAAAAATTCGTGCGCTTCAATGGGGTTTCTACCGTTTACAACTACAGAATAGTTGCGTCTCTTATAGAACATACCAAGAGGTAATCCTAAAACAGATGAATAGTAAATGCAACGTCCCATGCCACCCTCATCAGGAGATACAATCATTGTATGCTCGCGGTCAAGTTTGATATCAGGAACAGTTTTAAGTAAAGCTTTAATCATTTGGTAAGCAGCTTGTACATTATCAAAGCCCTCAAGCGGAATTGCATTATTGACACGAGGATCGTGTGCATCAAAAGTAATTATATTCTTAACACCCATAGCAACCAATTCCTGAAGCGCCATTGCACAGTCCATAGACTCTCTTGTAGTTCTTCTGTGTTGCCTTCCCTCATAAAGCATAGGCATAATAACGGTTATTCTTCTTGCCTTACCGCCAAGAGCGGCAATGATACGCTTTAAATCTTGAAAATGGTCATCAGGACTCATAGGAACTGTCATACCATACATCTTGTATGTAACATTATAGTTAAAACAGTCACATATAATGTACACATCCAGTCCGCGTGCTGTATGATTTAAAACAGCCTTTGCCTCACCTGTACCAAAACGCGGGCAGTTAGCCGATACAACAAAGGACTCATCCTCAGGAATATTTCTCCATTGCTTAAGGTAATAGTCTACCTTAGAAGAAATATCTTCACAACCTCTCATACTGATTAAAGCAAGGTCACCGTATGGTGTATGCTTAAAATCTACACTTGCCATAATAAAATACCTCCGCAACACAATTATACTTCTATATCATACCACAAACTTATCGACAAAAAAAGTCTTTTTTTATATTTTTTTAAATTTTATAAAATTATTCAGTTTTTTATTGAATAGAAGCTTATTTTTTGTTATAATGTCCTTGTATGTAAATTGAGAGGGGAATTTTAAAATGGCAAAAGTATATCTCTTAACGCACACTCCAAATCCCGAGCACACAGTAGCTTCTGCTGCGAAGCTATGCTACAGCAGTTCAAATATTAGTGAACTTACAGAAAATCTCAGTGATGAAAAAGCAGCTTCCTTTGTGGAAATGCTCTCAGAAATCGGTCACGAAAGTCCTATTGAGCATGCAAGCTTCACCTTTGGTATCGAGGGTGTTTCGCGCGCGCTTTTAGCTCAGATTACAAGACACCGCATGGCTTCTTTTTCGGTAAAAAGTCAGCGCTATGTAAGAGAAGGCGCGTTTGAATATGTTACTCCTCCTGAAATTGCATCTTCTCCCGAGGCTCTCGCTCTTTATGAAGAAATAATGGCAGAAGACCAAAAAAGATATGATAGAATTTCAGCTATACTTAAAGATAAACACATAAAAACCTTTTTAGCCGAAGGTAAAGACCAAAAAACCGCCGAGAGACTTGCCGAAAAAAAAGCTATTGAGGATGCACGTTTTGTACTACCCAATTCATGCGAAACACAGATGGTTCTTACTATGAATGCACGTTCACTTCACAACTTCTTTAGACATCGTTGTTGTGCCCGCGCTCAGTGGGAAATTCAGGATATTGCAAACCAAATGCTGAGCCTTGTTTCAAAGGTAGCTCCTAACCTGTTTAAGAATGCAGGTCCCTCGTGTCTAAACGGTCCGTGTCCCGAAGGAAAAATGTCTTGCGGAAAAGCTAAGGAAATAAAAGAATATTATAAAGGACTTAAAAATAATGGGTAAGCTTATTGTGATAGAGGGTCTTGACGGCAGTGGAAAATCCACTCAGCTCGACCTTTTATATGAAAATTTAAGAAAAAAAGAAATTGACTGTAAAACAGTATCTTTCCCCGATTATGATAATCCATCAAGCACATTGGTTAAAATGTATTTAAAGGGTGATTTCGGCAAAAAGCCAAGCGACGTCAATGCTTTTGCGGCATCTGTTTTCTATACTGTTGACCGCTATGCCTCTTTCAAGGCTAATTGGGGCAGTTATTACGAAAAAGGTGGCACTGTTGTAGCTGGCAG
>JAZNJT010000084.1:0-2248 GCA_045578145.1 Acutalibacteraceae bacterium | reverse complement strand
CATAGGTTCTCAGTTTTGTTCGGTATACACATTCGGTTTTGAGAATAGAAAAGAAATTTTCAGCCATAGCATTATCATAAGGGTTACCACATCTTGACATTGATGGAGTTATGCCGTATGATTTAGTCAGGTTAAAATATGCTTGCGATGTATATTGAAACCCTTGGTCACTGTGGAGCTGCAACTCTGCAGTGATTTTTTCTTTTCTCTTAGCTGCTTTGATTGTTCTTAGTACAAGATTTATGTTTTGTTCTGTTCCGGTTTTGTATGCAACAATACTGTTATCATACAAATCTCTTATTACTGACAGATAAAGAGTTCCTTGCCCGGTCTTTATGTATGATATATCTGTAACCCACTTTTGATTCGGTCTTTCAGCCTTGAAATCTCTGTTCAAAAGATTAGGATAACGATGTATATGTTCTCCGTAATTGCGATATCTCTTTCTTCTGATTACTGATAAAAGGTTGTATTTCTGCATAACTCTTAATATGGTTTTCGGATCATGATGTATTCCCTGTTTTTCAAGCCATATATGCACTCTGCGATAACCATAGGTTTTACCATTCTTTATTTGACATTCTTTTATCTTTTCGGCTAACGGTAAGTCTTTCGCAGGTATATCCATTCTTTTCACATAGTCATAGTAACCGCTTCTTGATACATCGAAGAACCGACACATTTCACTTATTGAATATTTATCTTTATGATGGTAGATAACCATAAATTTTACACTTGTTCTCACTTCCTTCCTGTGAGCGAGAGAAAATCCCGCATCAGTTCATTTTCCATTTCTAATGACTTTATTTTTGCATCTTTACGAGCGACTATATATCGAAGCTCAGCTATCCTATCTTCTTCACTCACAACATAATTTTTGGGTGGTCTGCCTTTTCTTTTCAGTGACATTCCTGCTTTTATTTTCATTTGCTTTTTATTGTAACGATTTATGAATTGCTTAATTTGTTCTTTACTAAACCCTAATTTTTCTCCTATTTGTCTATTGGTCTTTCCTTCCTCTCGCATTTTTAATATTTCTTTCTCGTGTTGCTGTATCGGTTTGTAACTTCTGGGCATAAAAATTCCTCCTATGATAATTCATTTTACCATAGGAGGGTTATTTTTTCTATTGTCCGTTTTTAACGGACTTGTTCATCTGTTCAAACGGGAGAGGCTGTTTTTGATTGTGTATTATTCCCACTCACTTAGTTTCGCAAAAATTTGTTAAAAAACGCTGTAAAACAGGGGCTTCAGAGGGGGCAAAACCGCCCTTTTAAGATATGGTATCACAATATCGCATCACGGACAGTATCACGAGAGACAAACACTCCCCCGAGTGGATTTTCGGGCCACTTTAAGCTCTGTTGTTTTACCATTGCAAATGAATTGTAGCACATAAAAATGTAAATGTCAATGCTTTAAAGGGATAAAGTTGTTTAATGATAAATTCTTATAATTTGCCTTATGAGAAAGTCGGCAAAAATGAGCCTGTTTGCATTGCTGATGAGGTGCCTTTTGATATTCCTGATAGCTGGGAGTGGGTAAGGCTTAAAGATCTTACTATCAAGGAGATTAAGCGTGGCAAATCTCCAAAGTATGCCGATGATGGTAGTGTCTTTGTTTTCGCTCAAAAATGTAATGTTAAACTCGGCGGGATTGATATTTCGTTGGCCAAGTTCTTGGATATGAAGACATTTAATAAGTATCCCGTTGAAGAATATATGGTTGATGGCGATATAATCATTAACTCAACGGGTAACGGTACACTTGGAAGAATAGGGATATTCCGTGATAATGACAGAATAAATGATTTTGTTATTGTTCCGGATTCTCATGTTACAATCATCCGTACCGGAAACCAAATGATAAGGGATTACTTGTTTTTTGCTCTTAAATATCATCAACCATATCTTGAAAAATTGGGAGAAGGCTCCACTAACCAAACTGAATTACGTCCTTCCACCGTGGCTGAGTTGTTTATCCCTGTTCCGCCTATTGAAGAGCAGAAACGAATTGTAGCAAACCTTCTTAAAGTTTTGCCAATAGTGGATATGTATGGCATGAAAGAAAAATCGCTGCAAGACTATAATAAAGACTTTCCAGTTCAGCTTAAAAAGTCTATCTTACAGGAAGCAGTGCAGGGTAAATTAGTGCTACAAGATGAAAATGACGAACCTGCGTCAGTTTTACTTGACCGCATAAGAGCTGAGAAACAGGCCCTTATCAAAGCAGGCAAAATCAAAAAAGA
>JAZNJT010000083.1:0-3757 GCA_045578145.1 Acutalibacteraceae bacterium | reverse complement strand
ACTTCGTCAATCTTTAATTTCAGCGGTTCGAAAAATGCTTTAATCCGTCCGTCAACCATCCTTTTGTAATGCATATAGGTGGTTTGCGTTACATTATGCCTTGCGATTTTTAAGTAGTCATACAGAAACTGTATGAAGTCCTGCTTGTCCGAACCCTTTTCGTCCTGTGTTTCAAGCTCTTCCTCAAACTTCAGTATAATTTCAGGAAGCATTCTTTGTGCCTTTCGCTTGTTGTCCTTTTCAGCAAGTCCTGTTGATATCCACTTGACCTTTCGTTTGCCGTTTTCGTCCTTGTAGTTTAAGAGTGCATACAGCATACCGTTTTTTGTTTGTATACTACCTGTTACTTTTATCATATTATCTCTCCTTTCGTGGTATAGTGTACCGCTTGTCAGCAACACACTATACCACAGTTCTTTTAATATATCCAGCTATTTGCCTAATAAAAATTCAACAATTTTTACCTTGGCAAATACATACTTTCTGCCAACCTTTACAGGCGTGATATGACCTTCGTCTATCATTTTGTAAAGAGTCTTTGTAGATGTGCCGAGCATCTCGCACACTTGCTTTGCATCAAGTGCATCAGGATATTCAGGAAACATCATCTGCATATCCTTGAATGTCAATTCAAATTCACCTCCATTACCACATTGACATTCCTTCGAAGCCTTGGTCTTCTTCTATATCCTCGTCCATTTCCTCTTGCATCATCTGATGTTCTTCGACAGTGGCGTCTATCACATCATCGCTTAGCTCATCCTTTGGAATTTCCATAAGGCATTTTGCAAGTACGATTGCAACTGTTACACCGTCCGCCGTCAGAGTCATGAAGCTTTGTAAGTCTTCATCCTCTTCATCATCTTCAGTCATTTTGGAAACGCTTTTTGCGAGTTTTAAAAGTATCTGACCTGCCTCGCTTATATTATTAATGGTACGCTCTTCTTGTCTATGTGTAAATTCCCAACCCGTATCTTTCTCCTTGACTTTCGTCTGTCGGTAGTCAAATTCGAGTTGCATATTTTCTTTCAAAAACCGTTCATCATGAAGGTTGTCATCACGGACTTTTAATCCGTCAGGACATGTATAGGTTATATTCTTTCGGCTGTCAGTCCACTTGACTTCGTAGCCTTTGTCCTCCATGAATTTCGTGAACTCATCTTTAGAATTGCAATTTCTCATTGCTTCGTTGATGGTTCGCATCAAGCTACCCTTGACTGTCTCGCCTCGAAGACTTGCACGGTATTCTCCGCGAGACATAGACTTGATTTTATAGTTAGGTTCGCTTTTTTTCAGAACCGACAGTCCGTGATTTAAACACAGTCCGTCCGAGTAATCTCTGATTCTGAAAATTGATTTGTTATCAAGATGGAGTTTCTTACCTGTCTCCTGACTCACGCTGTTAATAATCAGGTGAGAGTGCAGGTGAGCTCTATCCATATGAGTTGATACGACCACTTCAAAACCTTGAAAATAATCAGCCAGCTCAAGAGCAATTTTATGGGCATGCTCAGGGCTTAAATTTTCGTCAGGCTTGAAGCTTTGAACATAATGATAGTACATTCTTCCTTCGGTTTTTCCTGCCAAAGCTTTTGTCAACATAAACTGCTGATACGCAAGTTCAGGCTGACATCTTACGCCCGATACCAATACCTTACCGCTTGCCATTTCAGTCTTCCTACGGTCTTTCACGTAGTTCAAACAAAATCCCATAGATTTTGCAGACTGAGCTCGTTTAATTTTAGGAGTACAAACTGTCGCCATCAGTTTTTCACCCTATTCATAAGTTCGGTAAGGACGGTATAGATTTCAACCAATTTCATATAAGTTGGTTTCAAATCTACGACCTCCAGATTCATCAATTTTGCCCTTGTTGTCAGCTGAGTTAAGTTGTTGCCCACTGAAAGCAATTCTTTCATAAGTTCCCGCACATCATTCACGATGATAATCTCTTTGTCAAAACAACATTTGACTATAAAATCAGTCTTTGAAAGATTTGAATTCTTTGCTTTCTCGTTAATCATTTTATGCTGTTCTTCGGTGACTCGGAAAGCAATTGATAGCGGTTTCCTACGCATTTCATTTCACCTCTTTCTGTTAATTCTATATGTAATAAATTCTTCATTTCGGCTATCAATTTTTGCGAAGTGGGTCCGGGCTTCCGCCCGATTTCGCGCCGCTTTAGCGGTGCGATTGCGCATGGCAGCAGTCGCTTCAGCGACAGCGTATAGCCAGGCGCTCTGCTAGCCTCTCCTAAGGAGAGGGAAACAAAAACCCAAAATGTATAGCCACTTAAAAAACCTTGATTTTCACCCCCTCTAAAAAGATTGTTACAATTCGGATACAGTCATCAACTCCTTTCCCGAAACAGTTCTATGACAGTATGACAGCTATGACGGATTATATGGCACATATCACATCTGTATCTTCATCTTAAACGGAATGAATTCTTTATCAGCTTCGGCATCTGTTTCGAAATTCACAGCGGTATTATCTTCATCAACTTCCGCAGTTTTATCATCAAATTCAGTTTCAGAATTTGATTCGGTATCTGAATTTTCTTCGGCAGAATCTTTTTTAATTCTGTCGGGATCGAACCAAAGTTTCTGTGTCCTTTGATACATATCACGCACGGATTCATAATTGATTTTGAAGTCTTTTAAGAATTCTTTGTTGTCCGCCAGCTTTTTACCGAGAATCGGAGCAGTGAACTCCACATCGCACACCTCTTTTATGAGTTTACAAAGCTCGGTTGCCGTTCCTGAAAATGGTCCTGACTCATCTAATAACTTGGTTATAATTTCAACCATTTTCATGCCATCACTGTCTTCAACAGAATCAGAAATTTTTTCCCAGATATGAGTGCCAAACCCAAATCGCAATTCGATTTCACGAATGTCAGTATCGCGTCCTTTACAATATAAGATTCCGTATCCTTTTCTCTTTGGGAAAGTATACAAAACAAAAGTTGTATCGGCTCCGCCGGCAAGAGCAGTTGAACCCGAAATCATATTCTGAGGACTGCTGTCATGCATCTTTCTTAAGTGATGAACAAGTATGATAGTAATGTCCAGTTCCTTTGCAAGTCTTTTCAGATAATTCATCTCTGCATACTCACAAGCATACGCGTTTCCGGCGAACTGTTCTCCTCTTATTAACTGAAAAGTATCAACGATTACGAGCTTAATGCCTGGCTCTTCATTGACGATGTTTCTGAGGAAAGTATCGAACCCATTGTCCATGTTTGGCGCATCATACATGAACAAAAGATTGTCAGTTTCACTACCAGGCATACCCTCAAGTCTATCCTGAATACGATTTTCAGTGTCCTCCAAACAAAAATACAGAACCTTGCTTTTGTTGGTTTTAAATCCCCACAGCTCATTTCCGTTTGCAACGCAAAGTGCAATCCAAAGTGCAAGCCAGGACTTGCCTGCTTTAGGATCTCCCGCGAGAAAATGATCTCCCTGCGACATCAACTTCTCTACCACAAAGTTAATTGGTTTCTTTTCCTTCTTCATAAGCTCTCCTGCTGATACAGGTTTTGTTGATAAATTAAACATTTAGATTCCTCCAATCTTTCAAAAAAAATATCTCCCACAGCGCCTTGGGAGATTTATTATAGCGCGGTGAAAAATCCGCGTCAACGCACTTTTTAACATTGCAGCCAAATTGCAGCGAAAGTGCAGCGGATTTGTAATATAACCCCTACTTTGTAATAAAAGTGCAGCAAAAGAAAGTTTTTTGGACACGAAAA
>JAZNJT010000082.1:0-7295 GCA_045578145.1 Acutalibacteraceae bacterium | reverse complement strand
TGACCGAACAGGAATATCAGTACCAAGAAATGCTTTTAAATGTTTTATATGTGAACGGTTTTGCATTATAGGATTATAGAAATTTTCCTTATGACTTCTTCCTCTGCCGGCAGGGAGAGTTTGATACCAATTTTTTTGGTTCTCACTGCCGAAAATCCAACCGCTATAGTTTTTACTTTCAAAGACAAAAAGACCTTTTGGTGAAATCATTAAAACATCAATTTCTGTTGTTTCGCCATTATCTTTAGGAATGTAAATGTTGAAAAGGAATTTTGAACCTTCAGATTCAAAATGCTTTAAACGCTTATAGGTGTAATATTCACCATATCGTCCTTTGTTATTTCTAACAGAAAGATAAGGAAGTTTTGTTATTTGATAATATGCACCTTTTTTATATTCCTTATTTTTTATTACAAGAATAACAATTACAATAATAACCGGAATCAAAACCATGGGATTAATTAATAAAAGAATTATTTGAAAAAAAGCTGATAAAAACGATTGGAATATTTCTTGTAAAGGCATAAAGCACCTCCGTCTTAGTTAATTGAATAAAACAAAAAGCGGGGAAATTCCCCGCCAGTCGGTGGACCAGGGTCTCGCGACCAGCCCTTTGTTATTTTATAGTATATCATAGGTTATGAAAATAGTCAAGGAATCAAAGCTCTTCTGTATATGGCAAAAACAACTGCGAAAGGAGATATAATGTTTGTTTAAAAATTTAAAATCATTTTAAAATCAGCCAAAAATGATTGGAGAAAGTGAAAACGCATAAAAAGCGTTTATAAAAAGAAAAATCCAAACCCGACGAATAGTCGAATTTGGATTTTTGGTCGGAGTAGCGTTATAGTAATCAAGCAAAAAACCGCATAAATACTGGGTTTTTAATCAAGGCGAAGCCTTGTATATCATCAAAACGTAAGTTTTGCATATCATCAGTGGCAAAGCCACTGTATCTCATCAAGCCGATAGAGTTATACACACCTACGGTGTGATGATATACACCGCACGAGTGCGGCAATGATATACACGCTAAAGCGTGATGATATGCCAAGCCTATCGGCTTGAATAAAAAATCCGCCGACAAAGTCGACGGATTTTTGGTCTGAGTGACAGGACTTGAACCTGCGGCCTCTACCACCCCAAGGTAGCGCGCTACCAATCTGCGCCACACCCAGATATTAAAGTAATAAGTAATAATGAAAAGTTAATAAGTATGTGCTTAAATTATTAAGCAAGAATCATTATATCATAATTTTTTCGTTTGTCAACAGAAAATTTGCACCGATATTTAATATATCGGTGCAAATGAAATTAATTAATCAACAAAACCTGATTCAACTAAAGCCACAAGGCCTTCAAGAGCTTCTTTTTCATCAGAGCCATCAACAATAATCTTAATTGAAGTGCCGCCAACAATACCGAGAGAAAGAACACCGAGCAAGCTTTTAGCGTTTACTTTTCTTTCATCCTTTTCAACCCAGATTGAAGACTTATATTCATTAGCCTTCTGAATGAAAAAGGTTGCGGGACGGGCATGAAGACCAACTTGATTTTGAATAACAACATCTTTAACGCACATAGTAATATCTCCTTAGTGTATAGAGTCTAAACTGTATTAAATATTATGTTACTATTATACCACAATTAATGCTAAAGTCAATTATTTGTTAATAAGTTCTAATAATTATCCAACATTTATCTTTTCAACAATGTCGTATTTGTGCGTTTTCAATAGAATTTCTGGTCACAACTTTTTTTCAAAATATTTTTTAAGTAATTTTTGATCTTTTTCAGATAGATTTTCCTTTGTCAGCATGTCAGGTCGTAGCGCAAGTGTGGTGAGTATTGATTGCACTCTGCGCCAATTGTTAATTTTAGCATGATTGCCCGAAAGCAAAACTTCAGGCACCTCGCGCTGATTCCAAACGGCAGGCTTTGTGTATTGCGGATATTCGAGAAGCCCCGCAAAATGACTTTCCTCTTCAAAGCAAATATCATTAGATAAGACACCTGGTAACATTCTGCAAACAGCATCTGCAACAGTAAGAGCAGGTAATTCTCCGCCTGTTAGCACAAAGTCGCCAATAGATAATTCCTCATCTACAATTTCATCAATAACTCGTTGGTCAATACCCTCGTAATGACCGCAAAGCAGAACTACCCTATCAAGCTTTGAAAGTTCCACTGCCTTTTTCTGGTTGAATACCTTTCCTTTTGGTGACATATATATAAGGTGTGGCTTTTGTTCGCCTTCGTGATAAAGACTCTTGTAGCAATTATAGATAGGGGAAGCCGCCATAATCATACCCATACCGCCGCCATAGGGAGTATCATCCACCTTGTTATGCTTGTTACCTGAAAAATCGCGGATATTTGTGCAAACAATTTCAACCTTACCTGCTTTTTGAGCCCTACCGATAATACTTTCGTTCATTACGGTTTCGCACATTTCAGGGAAAAGGGTTAAAATATCAATCCTCATTGTCAAAAATCCCCTTTAACGGTCTGATTTTAAGAACACTGCTTTCAACATCGACCGAAACTATAACCTCATCAATAGCAGGAACTAAATATTCATTGCCGTCACGGCTTATATGCCATACATCATTAGCTCCCGTTGCAGAAACATCTGTAAGTGTTCCTAATTTTAAGTCGGTATCGGCATCATAAACAGTACAGCCGATGAGATCGTCAATAAAATACCTGCCCTTAGGCAATTTCGCATCATTACGATTTATATATATGATTTTGTTTCTTAAGGTTTCGGCTTTTTCTATGCTGTCGATACCCTTAACAGACATAAGCACAACATTACCGTGAGCATTTGAAGAGGTAACCATTAGCTTATTTTGACCGTTATTATCGGTATAAATATATTTAAACTGCTTTAAAAAATCAGCAGAATCGCACCAAGGCTGAACACGAAGCATACCTTTTACGCCGTGAGTACCTACGATTTTTCCTGTTTCAAGAAATTTCTTCAAAGCTTATCCTCCAAAATGTTTTTTAATATTTTATCACATTATATTTAGAAATTCAAGGAATACATAAAACATATAAAAACGTAAAAAAATGTAAAAATTTGAAATTTTTTATTGACGGCAGAAAAAAATAGTAGTATTCTTATAAAATAGACTATATGAAAGGAAATTTTTTTATGTTTAAATCAGCTTATTTAGAGAGAGTTTATAACGATGTTGCAACTAAGAATGCAACAGAACCGGAATTCTTGCAAACAGTTAAAGAGGTTTTAGAATCATTAGAGCCTGTAATTGAGCAAGAACCTAAATTCGAGAAATACGGCGTTATTGAGAGAATGGTAGAGCCTGAACGTTTAATCAGCTTCCGTGTTTCTTGGGTAGATGATAATGGCAAGGTTCAAGTTAACCGCGGTTACAGAGTACAGTTTAACTCTGCAATCGGTCCTTACAAGGGCGGTATTAGACTTCACCCATCTGTTAATGCTTCAATTATGAAGTTCTTAGGTTTTGAACAGACTTTTAAAAACAGTCTTACAGGTCTTCCTATGGGCGGCGGTAAGGGCGGCTCTGACTTTGACCCAAGGGGCAAGAGTGAGGGCGAGGTTATGCGATTCTGCCAGAGCTTTATGACAGAGCTTTCAAAGCACATTGGTCCTGATACTGACGTTCCCGCAGGAGACATTGGTGTAGGCGCACGTGAGGTTGGCTTTATGTTCGGTCAATACAAAAGACTTCGTAATGAGTTTACAGGCGTGCTTACAGGTAAGGGCCGTTCATTTGGCGGTTCACTTATTCGTCCCGAGGCTACTGGATTTGGTGCTGTTTATTACACAGTTGAAATGCTTAAGTCCTTTGGTGAGGATATAAAGGGCAAGACCTTTGCTGTATCAGGTTTCGGTAATGTTGCTTGGGGTACAGTTAAAAAGGTTAATGAGCTCGGCGGCAAGGTAGTTACTATTTCCGGTCCTGATGGTTACATATATGATGCAGACGGCATTAATACCGATGAAAAGATAGAATTTATGCTCGAAATGAGAGCTTCGGGTAACGACAAGGTTAAGGATTATGCTGACAAGTTCGGTGTTCCTTACTTTGAAGGTAAGCGTCCTTGGAGTGAAAAGGTAGACGTTGTTATGCCTTGCGCTACTCAGAATGAGGTTGGTATTGAGGATGCTAAAAACATCGTAGCAAACGGCGTTAAGTACTATGTTGAGGTTGCTAATATGCCTACTACAGAAGAGGCTATGACATATCTTAAGGAAAACGGCGTTGTAATCGCTCCCTCAAAGGCAGTTAATGCAGGCGGTGTTGCAGTTTCGGGACTTGAAATGAGCCAGAACTCAATGCGTTACAGCTGGACCGCAGAAGAGGTTGATGCGAAGCTCAAGCAGATTATGGCTGATATTTATAAGAATTCTTATGATGCCGCTGAAAAATACGGTATGAAGGGTGACCTTGTAGCAGGTGCTAACATTGCAGGCTTTATCAAGGTTGCAGACGCTATGATTGCAGAAGGTATTGCATATTAATAGTATTTTGGGGAAGACAAAAATCTTCCCCTTTTTTTATTTGTGCTTGACATATATGCTTTAAAGTGGTAAAATAACTACAATATTTTTGAAAGAGGTGGACAGTTATGTTCGGTAATTTTAAATTTTACTTTTTTTACTTTACTAATGCGGACTGTCTGTGCACCTGTGAAAAATAAAGATTTGTTTTATTTTCATAATTTTAACAGATAGCCTGCTTTTCGTTATACTTTTTTGTAAAACGATATGCAGGCTTATATTTTTAGTGAGAGGTATTTGTAATGATTAATGAAAAAATGATGGGACTTGGCAAAAAACGCTCGGTAATACGAGAGATATTTGAGTATGGTAATAAAAGACGCGCTGAAATAGGTGCAGAAAATGTGTTTGATTTTAGTCTTGGTAATCCAAGTATTCCAACCCCTAAGCAAGTAAATGAGGTTATGGTAAATCTATTAACCGAGAAAGACCCTGTTATGCTTCACGGATATACCTCTGCACAGGGTGCGCCCTCGGTAAGACAGGCTATAGCAGATGATATTAATAAGCGTTTTAATGCAGATGCTACTGCAGATTTGCTTTATATGACCTGTGGCGCGGCAGCTTCACTTACAATTTCTTTGAATGCTATTGTGAATGAGGGTGACGAGGTTATAGTTTTAGCACCGTTTTTTCCAGAATACAGAGTTTTTGCTGAAAAAGCAGGTGCTGTTGTAAAGGTTGTAAAATGCAGGGAAAGAGATTTGCAGATAGATTTTGAAGCTTTGTGTAGCACTATTACTGAAAAGACAAAGGCTATAATTGTAAATTCTCCTAATAATCCAAGCGGCGTTGTTTTAAGTGAAGAAACAATTATAGAGTTATCAAAACTTTTAAATAATAAGCAAAAGGAATATGGAAATATAATTTACATAATTGCCGATGAACCATACAGGGAATTGGTTTACGGCGAAGTTAAGGTGCCGTATATACCTAATTACTATGACAATACCTTGGTTTGTTATTCTTACAGTAAATCACTGTCATTACCTGGCGAGCGAATAGGCTATATATTTGTTTCACCAAGAGTTGAAAATACAGGTGATATTTATGCCGCAGTTTGCGGAGCGGGCAGAGCTTTGGGATTTGTTTGCGCACCGAGTATGTTACAGTTTACAGTGGCTGAAACTTTAGGGCTTACTGCAGATATCAGCATTTATGAAAAAAACCGCAATTTACTTTATAATGCACTTACAGAGTATGGCTTTAAGGTGGTAAAACCTGACGGTGCATTTTATCTTTTTATGAAATCTCCCGAAAGTAATGCTAATGCATTTTGCGAAAGAGCTAAAAAACACGAATTATTAATTGTTCCAGGTGACGATTTCGGATATGAAGGATATGTTAGAATAAGTTATTGTGTAAAAACAGAAATGATTGAAAAATCTTTACCCGCTTTTAAAAAATTAAGTGAAGAATACAGGTGATTTGATGACTGACCTTGAAAAAGCAAGGCTTACAATTAACGAAATAGATGAGGCAATGGCGGTGCTTTTTGAAAAGAGAATGGAAGCCGCTAAAACTGTTGCAGAGTACAAAAGACTTCACGGCTTGCAGGTAGAAGATCTAGCAAGAGAAAAAGAAGTAATAAAAAGAAACTGCGGTTATATAAGTAATGAGGATTTAAAGTCCTATTACATTAATTTTTTACAGAGCAATATAGATATTTCAAAAAGCTTTCAGCACAGAATTTTAGAGGGAATGAAGGTAGCTTACAGCGGAGTTAAGGGCGCATTTGCCGCTATTGCCGCAAAAAAAGTGTTTCCTGATGCATTAACCACACCTTATCCCGATTTTAAATCGGCTTATGATTCTGTTGTAAATGGCGAGTGCGACTGTGTGATACTGCCTATTGAAAACAGTTTTAACGGTGATGTCGGTCAGGTTATGGATTTAAGCTTTTTTGGTCCTCTTTATATAAACGGTATTTATGATATCGGTATTGTTCAGAATTTAGTTGGTGTAAAGGGTGCTAATGTAAGCAGTGTAAAAACCGTAATCAGTCACCCACAGGCTTTAGGACAGTGCTCCGCCTACATTAAATCAAAGAATTTTGATATTGAAGAAGCAGTAAATACTGCCGTTGCGGCAAGACTTGTGGCAGAGTCAGATAGAACAGATATTGCCGCTATTGCAAGTGATGCTGCCGCTAAAGAATACGGCTTAGAAATATTAGAATCTCATATAAACCAAAGCAATAGTAATACAACAAGGTTTGCGGTATTTTCGCGCAGCGCAAAGACTCCCAGTTGTGATGATAATCATTTTATTATGATGTTTACCGTATCTAACGAGGCAGGCTCGCTTGGCAAAGCCATTTCTATTATCGGTGATAATGGTTTCAATCTTAAAGCGCTTAAAAGCAGACCTACTAAAGAACTTATATGGAGTTATTATTTCTATGCTGAGGGTGAGGGTAATATAAATACCGAAAATGGCAAGAAAATGCTTTTGAAATTAAAAGAAAAGTGCAGTGAAATCAAGGTGCTCGGCAGCTTTGAAAAAGAAATTATTTTAGAGTGATGATTTATGATTATTCCAATTAAAACAACTACAGGCGAATACAATATATATCTTGAGAGAGACGGTTTACAAAAAGTTAATCAATATTTAAACCTTAACCGCAAGGTGCTTATAGTTACCGATAGCGGCGTACCTGAGATTTATGCTAAAACAGTTGCTTCTCAGTGTAAAAATCCGTTTATTGTAACTATTCCTATGGGTGAGGCATCAAAATGCTTTG
>JAZNJT010000081.1:0-41821 GCA_045578145.1 Acutalibacteraceae bacterium | reverse complement strand
GGCCGTTTTTAAAACTTTATGATTTATAATAACACAATTTTTTTAATTATGCAAACAAAATGTAGAAAAATCACTTCTCACTAACCACAATAATACAAATTAAAATCCGTGCTTCCTACAGGAAACACGGATTTTTGGTCGAGGCGACAGGATTCGAACCTGCGGCCTCTGCGTCCCGAACGCAGCGCTCTACCAAACTGAGCCACGCCTCGACATATATGATTTGATTGCACTTTTGTTTTTTGTTTATCTGTTTTGCCGCGCTGCTACTCCGCTTACTCTTGCGGTTCCCGTTGTTGCTTCACTTCCGTTTGCAACTGCCGACCGCTCCGCCTTTTTGCTCCTCGCTTTCTCTCACACCGTGAGCGCTCGGGCAAAAACTTCCAAACTGAGCCACGCCTCGACATATATGATTTGATTGCACTTTTATTTTTTTGTTTGTCTGTTTTGCCGCGCTGCTACTCCTCTTACTCTTGCGGTGCATAACCGCAACTAAACACTGCAGATAGCCTTATAATTATATATATTAAAAATCGAAAAGTCAATATTTTTTTAACTTTTTTTGAGTATATAGAAAAAGCTTGAATTAGTTATTGTATTTTAATGGTTATTGTGGTAATATTAAACATGTATATGTGAGTTTTTCACCGCATTAAAAGAGGTGTATCTTTATGGCTAAATTAGATAGTACGGTACTTCGGGAAACAAAATATATTGCAGCATTTGTTGCAATTCTAAGTCTTTTAATGCAGTCGGTTTTTCTGATTGCGGGCATCTGGAACTATACTGTATTATTGGGTAACATATTAGGTTTTTTCGCCGCAACAGGCAATTTTTTACTTATGGGAATAACCGTTCAAAAGGCGGTTAAAAAGGAAGAAAAGGATGCGAAAAATCTTATGAAGCTTTCTCAGTCTTTACGCCTTTTAATGATGTTTGTTATTGCTTTAATAGGCTATTCGCTTCCGTTTTTTAATACAGTTGCGGTTATTGTTCCTTTTCTTTTCCCACGCATAGCTGTTGCAATCAGACCTTTATTTAATAAAGAGGGGTGATATTTTTGAATACCTTAAGCAAACGCTTTAAAATTGTTGATTTTTTCTACATTTTAATGATGATTTTACCCCTTTCCGTAGGGATAGTGTTGAATTTGCTCACCAAACCCGCAAGTGATGGTATTTCTATTTCGGGAGCCAGAATATTTTTCACCATTCCAATGCCTATTCAGGATTTTCCCATAACAGAATCGCAGATAAATTCAGCACTTGTTCTTATAACCATTCTTTTTGTGTGCCTTTATCTTACTCATGGGCTTTCCGAACACATAAAGCTTCGCCGTCAGCATTTTGCAGAGCTTATTGTTGAAAAGGTTGACGGACTTGTAAACGAAAATATGGGCGAATATTTTAGCGGTTATTCACCTTTTATAATTGCAATTTTGGCCCTTTCTGCTTTTTCAAGCCTTATGTCTTTATTGGGACTTTATCCGCCAACGTCTGACATTAACATTGTAGGTGGTTGGGCAATTCTCGTATTCATTCTTATTACCTATTATAAAATGAAGTGCGGTCCGATTTACTATTTAAAGGGCTTTACCGAGCCTGTTGCGCTTTTAGCGCCGATTAATTTTATAAGCGAATTTGCAACACCCGTTTCTATGAGCTTCCGTCATTACGGAAACATTCTTTCGGGCTCTGTAATTTCGGTGCTTTTAGGCTCTGCATTAGCCGGTCTTTCTTCTATAGCACTAAGATTTTTACCCGACTTCTTAGCAAATTTTCCGCTTTTTCAAATAGGTATTCCCGCTGTGCTTTCAATTTATTTTGATGTGTTCAGCGGTTGCTTACAAGCATTTATATTCGCAATGCTTACAATGATGAACATTTCGGGTGCATTCCCGATAGATGAATGGGAAAAAAGAAGGCTTAAAAAGCTTTCTAAAAATAAAAAATAATTTTTGGAGGAAATAAAAATGGAACTCGCTATTGGTATTATTTTAGGTTGTTGTGCTTTGGGCGCAGGTATGGCTATGATAGCAGGTATCGGCCCTGGTATAGGTGAAGGTAATGCTGTTGCTAAAGCTTGTGAGGCTATAGGCCGTCAACCCGAATGCAAAGGCTCTGTTACAACCACAATGCTTATGGGTTGTGCCATTGCTGAAACCACAGGTCTTTATGCGCTTGTTATTGCAATTTTGCTTATTTTCGTAGCGCCAAGACTTCTTGTTAATATTCTTGTTGAAACTATCAAAGCGCTCTAATTCAGGAGTTATAATATGCAATCTTTAGATGTTATTTCGATAAATCTATGGCAGATGTTAGTGTCGCTTGCTAATCTTGTTATTCTTTTCTTACTTATAAAGAAATTTCTTTATAAGCCCGTAAAAAAGATGCTTGAAAACCGTCAAAACACTATCGAAGGCGATTATGCCAAGGCAAACGAGGCAAAACAGAAGGCTTTAGAAGATAAAAAAGCTTATGAGGATAAGCTGTCAGAGGCTCACATAGAGGCTGACGGTGTGATTAAGTCTGCTGTAAGTATTGCGAGAGCAAGAGAAAACGAAATCCTTGAAGAAGCAAAGCAGAGAGCTGACGGAATAATCCGCAAAGCCGAAGAGGATGCAACTTTAGAGCTTAAAAAAGCAGAAGAAAGCATAAAGCAAGAAATCGTTGGAGTCGGAACGTTGCTTGCTAAGAAAATTCTTGAAAAAGAAATTGATGAAGAAGCCAATAAAAAGTTAGTAGATTCCTTTATAGCAGGGATAGGTGAGAATGATGACTCAAACTAATAAAGAGTATGCCGAAGCCCTGTTCATGATAGCTACAGAACAAGGTCTTGAAGAAAAAATTTCCGAAAACCTGGCAACTATCGGCAAAATGCTTTTGGAAAACCCTGAATATCTTGATTTTTTATCCTCGCCCGCAGTGCCGATAAACCGCAGACTTCGGGCTATAGATGAGGCATTCAGCAGTATCGGCAATGAGTATATTACATCATTTTTAAAACTGCTTTGTGAAAACAGAAGAATAAAAGAATTGCCATTTTGTATAGAGGAATTTGAAGAACTCAAAACCGCCGCACAGAACAGAATCTTTGCTACTGTTTATTACGCTTTTCCGCTCTCAAATGAGCAAAAAGAAGCTTTGAAACATAAACTCGAAAAACAAACTGGCAAAAATGTTAAACTAGAGTTTATAGAAGATAAATCCATCTTAGGCGGAGTCAAGGTGGAGCTTGACGGCAGTGTTTTAGATGGCAGTGCTAAGCACTATTTAAATAAAGTCAAGGGAGTGATTAGCCAATGAACAATCCCAGTGAAATTAGCAATATCATAAAATCTCAAATAGAAAATTATAAAAAGCAAACCGATATGTCTGAAACAGGCAAGGTTATACTTGTGGGTGACGGTATTGCCCGTGTTTACGGCCTTAACAACTGTATGGCCAACGAGCTTTTAGAGTTTGACGGCGGAAGCTTCGGTATGGCGCAAAACTTAGAAGAGGATACCGTTTCGGTTGCTATTCTTTCAAATAACAATGATATTCGCGAGGGTATGACTGTAAAAAGAACGGGCAAGGTACTTTCTGTTCCTGTTGGCGAAAATCTTTTGGGCAGAGTTGTTAATGCCTTGGGCGAAGCTATTGACGGTAAAGGTCCTATTGACTATGCAGGAACCCGACCAATCGAATCGGAAGCTCCGGGAATTATCGAAAGGCAGAGCGTTAGCATTCCGTTACAAACAGGTATTAAGGCTATTGACAGTATGATACCTATTGGCCGAGGCCAGCGTGAGTTAATTATCGGTGATAGGCAGACAGGTAAAACCGAAATTATAATTGATACTATTATAAACCAAAAAAATACAGATGTTATATGCATATATGTAGCAATCGGACAGAAGAGTTCATCTGTAGCACAGCTTACAAACGAACTTGCCCGTAATGGAGCCATGGATTACACCATAATTGTTTCTGCTACAGCTTCGGAATCTGCGCCCCTTCAGTATATCGCGCCTTATAGCGGTTGCGCTATGGCAGAATATTTCCGTGAGCAAGGCAAAGATGTGCTTATTGTTTATGACGATTTATCTAAGCACGCGGTAGCTTACAGAGCGCTTTCGCTTCTTATCCGCAGACCTCCTGGACGTGAAGCATACCCAGGTGACGTTTTCTATCTTCACTCACGTTTACTTGAGCGTGCGGCTTGTGTAGCAAAGGAATATGGTGGCGGCTCCATTACCGCACTTCCCGTTATTGAAACACAGTCGGGGGACGTTTCTGCTTATATTCCTACAAACGTTATTTCTATTACCGACGGTCAGATTTTCCTTGAAACAGAGCTTTTTCATTCGGGCGTAATACCTGCAATAAACCCAGGTATTTCAGTTAGCCGTGTTGGCGGCTCCGCTCAGCTTAAAGGCATGAAAAAAGTTGCGGGTGAACTTAAGCTTTTATATTCGCAGTACCGCGAGCTTCAGTCGTTTGCTCAATTCGGCAGTGACCTTGATGCTGATACAAAGTCGCGTTTGGCTCTTGGAGAAAGAATTGTTGAAATATTGAAGCAAGGCAAAAACAAGCCTGTTAAAGTTGGCTGTCAAGTAGCTATTGTTTATGCAGCTATTAAAGGTTATCTTGATTCTGTTGAGATTAAAAACATCAAAGAATATGAAGACCGCCTTTTTGCTAAACTTGAAAACCAATACAGAGGCTGGCTTAAACGTATAGAAGACAACTATTTTGAAGAGTCAGATGAAGATGAATTGAAAGCGATTCTTAAAGAAATGCAGGTGTAAAAAATGGCAGGAAACACCAAAGCTCTGCGTGTTAGAATTAAAAGTGTTACTTCCACCTTACAGCTGACAAAGGCTATGGGGCTTGTTGCCTCTTCAAAAATAAGAAGGGCAAATATCGCTATGGAAAAAGCTCGCGAATATAGGTCTGCCCTTTTAAAATCGGTATCAGTTTTAACGGCTGACAGCGAGTCTTTAAAAAGCCCTTATATGCGAGAGAATAACACAGGAATTACTAAAATTATAGTAATTGCAGGTGACAGGGGTATGGCAGGTGGATATAACGCTAATGTTTTCCGACTTACCGCAACCTATCCTGACGCTGAGCTGATTCCCATAGGCAAACGTGCATGCGACCGATTCGGCAAAAACTTTGTTTCTTCTGAAAAGTTTTCTTTTGCTGAAGCAAACACTTTAAGTGATAGCCTTTGCTCTGATTTTTGGGAAGGCAACTATGACCGCCTTGGAATAATTTATACAAAATATAACTCTGCTATGTCGGTTGAGGCTGATATTAAATGGATTTTACCTTTAAGCCGCACCGAAGCCGACAATGGTGCAGGAGTTGTTTTCGAACCCGACCAATTAACAGTTCTTAACAATGCGATAAGAGAATATGTTGCAGGAATGCTTGTGTCCCTCATCCGCGAAAGCTTTGCCTGTGAGGTAACAGCAAGAAGAATGGCTATGGATTCGGCAGGGAAAAACGCAAAACAAATGATAGATGATCTACATCTTGAATATAACCGTGCAAGACAGGGCGCAATTACTCAGGAAATCACTGAAATTGTTGCCGGCAGCGGTAGGTAAGGAGTGACTACATTGACTTATATAGGAAAAGTTGTGCAGGTTATGGGACCTGTTGTTGACGTCCGCTTTAAAGAAGGCGAGCTTCCGCCTATTCTTAATGCATTGACGATTTCTGTGGGAGATAGAACCCTTACGGTAGAAATCGCTCAGCATATAGGCGATAACACCGCTCGTTGTATTGCTATGTCCTCAACTGACGGACTTAGCCGCGGTGTTTCAGTTACAGATACAGGCGCGCCTATAAGCGTGCCCGTGGGTAAAGAAACATTGGGCAGAATTTTCAATGTTTTAGGTGACGCAGTTGACAATATCCCTACACCTGAAACCGAAGAACGTTGGGAAATCCACCGCAATGCCCCTAAATATGAGGACTTGGCTACAAGTACTGAAATTTTCGAAACAGGTATTAAAGTTATCGACCTTATCTGCCCATATTCAAAAGGCGGTAAAATCGGACTTTTCGGCGGTGCGGGTGTTGGTAAAACCGTTCTTATTATGGAGCTTATCAATAACATTGCAAAAGAGCACGGCGGAATTTCTGTGTTCTCTGGCGTCGGTGAACGTACACGTGAGGGTAATGACCTTTACAATGAAATGAAGCAGTCGGGTGTTATTAATAACACCGCCTTGGTCTACGGACAGATGAACGAACCGCCCGGAGCCCGTATGCGTGTGGCACTTTCGGGACTTACAATGGCAGAATATTTCCGAGACACCTTAGGGCAGGATGTTTTGCTGTTCATTGATAATATTTTCCGTTTTACCCAAGCAGGCAGTGAAGTTTCAGCGCTTCTCGGTAGAATGCCTTCTGCCGTTGGATATCAGCCTACACTTGCTACCGAAATGGGCGCTTTGCAAGAACGTATAACATCTACAAAAAAAGGTTCTATCACCTCTATTCAAGCGGTTTACGTGCCTGCAGATGACCTTACAGACCCTGCTCCAGCAACCACCTTTGCGCACCTTGATGCCACAACCGTTTTGGCACGTAATATTGCTTCGCAGGGTATTTATCCTGCGGTTGACCCGCTGGAGTCAACAAGCCGTATTCTCTCTCCCGACATTGTGGGTGAGGAACATTACTTTGTTGCAAAAGAAGTTCAGCGTATACTTCAGCGCTATAATGAGCTTATGGATATTATAGCGATTATGGGTATGGACGAATTATCAGATGAAGATAAACTACTCGTAGGTCGTGCGCGTAAAATTCAGCGTTTCCTTTCGCAGCCGTTTGATGTTTCTGAAAAATTCACAGGAATTACGGGTAAATACGTACCGCTAAACGAAACAGTAAGAGGCTTTAAGGAAATTATCGAAGGCAAACACGATAATTTGCCCGAATCTGCATTCCTTTTTGTCGGTAGCATTGATGAAGCAGTTGAGAAAGCAAAGAAGGTGCAAAGTTGAACACCTTTAGACTGATAATCGCCTCACCTGACGGCAACAAATTTGACGGCGAGGCAGTAAAGCTCGACGTGAGAGGTGTTGAGGGCGAGCTTGCGGTAATGGCGGGACATATCCCGTTTGTCACCTCATTAGTACCCTCACCCTGCACAGTATGGCTCGATTATGACAACAAAAAAACAGCCCGTCTTGACGGCGGACTCTTAACGGTTGACGGCAACACCGCAACCTTGCTTTCAGGCTCATTTGAGTTTGATGAATAAAAATTTCCCCAATAGTGTTAAATAACACTATTGGGATTTTTTTGTTTTTTATAAAATTCTTCTATAATTAATAATAGCTCTTTGCGGTTTTGATTTTTAAGATTGCGGATGATTTTGATTATGTTTTTTTCCATAAGAGTAAACTCTGGTTCTTGCGGAGGTATGATAGGTGGTTTTATTTTTTCTTCGCCATACAACAAAACACCTACATCTAAATCAAGAATTTCAGATATTAAAACAATTTGTTCGCAAGATATTTTGCCAATTCTTTCACACTGCGAATAAGTGCTTGATTTCATACCAAGCCTTTCTGCCATTTGCGCTTGTGTATAGCCTCTGAATCTTCTGTATTTTGTAATCCTTTGATTTATAGTTTCTTTCATTTTTTCCCTCACAAAACAAAAAAGTGCGCAAGCAGAGCCTGCGCACGAAAAACGCATCTCTATTTGCTGTCACACAAACTAAGGCAATTCACAAGGAATGCGCTATTAGAGATTACGTTTTTACCGAAGTAAAAAACACAATCCCTGTGCTATTGCCTATTTAGTTTGTGTGACAACAATATTATATCATTATAAAATTTAATTGTAAAGTATAATTTAAATATTAAAGACCGATGAAAATTCATCGGTCTTTAATATTTATTCTTCTGCTGAAAAATCTTCCTTACCTACTCCGCAAAGGGGACAAACGAAATCCTCAGGCAAATCCTCAAACTTTGTGCCAGCGGGGATTCCGTTATCGGTGTCTCCCACAGTTTCATCATAAGTCCAACCGCAAACGTTACATACGTATTTCATTTTCTCATCTCCTTAACTGTATTATATACTATTTTTTTATTTCCATTCTTTTTTCTGCATCTACTGTATATTCTAGTACGCCTGAAATTGCTTCGCCGTCTATTTGCAAGGGTACAGGATACTCATACTTTACATTTATTATATGTCCCGTATGCACAGCCACATACTTTTTATATTTAAGATGTTTGCCACCGAAAATTGAAAGGAAGAGTGACGCTATTTTAAATTTACCCATATTGTGAGCAACTATAACAGTTAGTGTGCCTCGGCTATTATCTCTATCCTGAATTGGCGCTATCATCATTCCGCCACCGAAAAATCTGCCAAGCATAGTTGATACCATCCATACGCGGTCATAATTATATTCTTTTCCATCTACCACAACAGTAGCCTTTTGCGGCTTAAAAGCAAAAAGAAGAGCTTTAAGCGCAATTAAGGTATAATTAGCTGACTTGTTTGATTTTTGAATTTTTCGTTCGCGTTCAGCACAGCAATAACCGTCCAGTCCAAAACCGATTCCATTTATAAAACGATATGTTTCACCTTTAACCACTAATTTAGGCAAATCCCTAATATAATCATTGATTTTAAGCGGTTTGTTGGTAGGTTTCAAGTTGAGGTCATTAAGAAAATCATTGCCACTGCCAGCGCCTATATAAAAAACATCGTTTTTAATCTCTGTTCCCTCTATAGCGTTTATAAATCTGTTAAGTGTTCCGTCACCACCGCAAACAATAACCCTGTCATCAGTAAGAAGACTGTTTAAAAACTCCTTATAATCGGTTATTTCGGTCATATCAAGAAAAACTGCCTCGCCGTTTTCCAGTTCTACCGAATTTACACTTTTTTCGCCTCTGCCATTACCTGCCAAGGGATTGAAAAGCACATAATTCTTCATTTTTTCACTTCCGATTTTTGTAATTTCCTACCAATTTAGTATAACACAGAAAAAACCGCCTTTCAAGGCGGTTTTTTTATTTTATCTTATTAATATCATAAGGTGTTGTCTGGTAAACGAAATAGTTCAGCCAGTTTGAATAAAGCAGATTTGCATGTGAGCGCCAAGTGACAACAGGAGGTTTCTTTGCATCATCATTCGGGAAATAATTTTTAGGCATTTCAATAGACTTACCCTCATTTAAATCTCTGAAATATTCGTTTGCAAGTGTATCCCTATCATACTCAGAATGACCTGTTATAAAAATTTGCTTACCCTTTTTGGTTGAAACGGCATAAACGCCTGCTTCATCTGAAGAAGAAAGAATTCGTAAATCTTTCACCTTTTTTATATCCTCCGCTAAAACGGTTGTATGCCTCGAATGAGGCACCATAAACACATCGTCAAAACCGCGGAGCAATATTGAACGCTTGTAATCCACCTTATGCGGAAAAATACCAAACATTTTTTTCTCGAGCGGATATTTCTTTATACCGTAGTGATAATAAAGCCCTGCCTGAGCCCCCCAGCAGATATGGAAGGTTGAATGAACATGGGTTTTGGTCCATTCCATAATTTCACAAAGCTCTTCCCAATATTCGACCTCTTCAAATTCAAGAAGCTCAACGGGAGCGCCTGTGATAATCATACCGTCAAAGGTCTGGTCTTTTATATCATCAAAGGTTTTATAAAACGTAAAAAGATGTTCTGCCGAGGTGTTTTTGGATTTGTGGCTTTTTGTGTGTATAAACTCAAAATCCACCTGTAAAGGCGAGTTGCCAAGAAGACGGGAAAGCTGAGTTTCGGTTTCTATCTTCTTAGGCATTAAATTGAGCAGTAAAATCCTAAGCGGACGAATATCCTGAGTTATGGCTCTGGTTTCGGTCATAACAAATATATTTTCATCATTAAGTGTTTTTACCGCAGGTAAATCGTTTGGAATTTTAATAGGCATAATCTATATTCCTTTTTAAAATTAAATATTATCGAGAGCCTGTTTAATATCTGCAATTAAGTCCTTTGCATCCTCAATACCGCAAGAAAAACGGATAAGGTCGGGGGAAATTCCAGCCAAAGCCAATTCTTCGTCGTTCATCTGTCGGTGAGTTGCATTTGCAGGATGCAAACAACAAGTTCTTGCATCTGCAACGTGGGTTTCAATTGCCGCAAGCTTTAAGTTTTTCATGAAGCTTTCTGCCGCCTTTCTTCCGCCCTTTACACCAAAGCTTACCACGCCGCAGGTGCCGTTTGGCATATATTTTTGAGAAAGTTCGTAATACTTATCGCCCTCAAGACCTGGGTAAGTAACCCAAGCTATTCTGTCGTCACTCTTCAGATATTCTGCAACTGCCAAGCCGTTTTCGCAGTGCTTTTTCATTCTAAGGTGAAGACTTTCAAGACCTAAGTTTACATAATAGGCATTTTGCGGTGACTGAATAGAGCCGAAATCACGCATTAGCTGAGCGGTGGCCTTGGTTATATATGCACCTGCAAGTCCAAAACGCTCGGTATAAGTAACACCGTGATAACTATCGTCAGGCGTGCAAAGACCTGGGAATTTATCGGGATATTTTGTCCAATCAAACTTACCAGAATCAACAATACATCCGCCGACACCGCTACCGTGACCGTCCATATACTTTGTGGTTGAATGGGTAACGATATCTGCACCCCACTCAAAAGGACGGCAGTTTACAGGTGTTGCGAAGGTGTTATCAATAATAAGCGGAACGCCGTGTGCATGTGCCGCATTTGCAAAGCGCTCGATATCAAGCACTGCTAAGGCAGGGTTTGCAATAGTTTCACCGAAAACTGCCTTTGTGTTTTCTTTAAATGCAGCATTTAATTCATCGTCTGTACAGTCTGGTGAAATGAATGTAAATTCAATGCCCATTCTTTTCATAGTAACTGCAAAAAGGTTATATGTTCCGCCGTAAATAGCAGAGGAGCAAACCACATGGTCGCCACAAGAAGCGATATTGAAAATTGAATAGAAAGAAGCTGCCTGACCTGAAGAGGTTAGCATTGCGGCAGTTCCACCTTCAAGCTCGCAAATTTTTGCCGCAACCATATCGTTAGTTGGGTTTTGCAAACGTGTGTAAAAATATCCGCTTGCCTCAAGGTCGAAAAGCTTACCCATATCCTCACTTGTTGCATATTTAAATGTTGTGCTTTGTATTATGGGTATCTGTCGCGGCTCGCCGTTACCTGGGGTATAACCGCCCTGTACACATTTTGTATCAATTCTAAAATCTGACATTTAAGGTCACTCCAAATTAAAAATTCTTTTAGCATTCATATTAAGTATACACTTTATTTCGTATTCGTCAAGAGAAAGTGATAATAAATATTCAAGCTCATTTTTAGCATCCCACATAGGATAATCTGTTCCAAACAGCACCTTTCCAGCGCCATAGCCACGAATTATACGCTTCGCCGCGTCTTTGCTAATATAATTAAAACTCGAAGAACAGTCTACATAAAAATTGGGGAAATTTTTATATTCGTTTACCGCTTCTTCCCAGATAGACCAACCGCCAAGATGCGCGCCTATAACCGTTAATCTATCATAGGTTTCAAGTATCGGCACCATTCGGTTGGGATTCGAAAAATCATATCTGTTATCACCCGTATGAATAAGAACAGGCAAGCCGTATTCCTCACAAAGTTCATATATTTTAAGACATCTGTAATCGTCAAGCTTAAAAGCTTGTATATCGGGGTGTAGCTTTACGCCCTTAAGTCCCAATTTTACAAGATTTTGTACATCCGCCTTAATATCTTGGCTTTCAGGATGCAAAGTGCCAAGCCCTGTAAGCCTTATGGGGTTTTTAGCCACCTCAGTCGCTATAAAATTATTGATGCTTGCCACCTGATGCGGTGTTGTTGCCACCGACTGCACTATAAATCGGTCAACACCAGCCTTTTCCTCGCGGGAAATAAGGTCTTCAACCGTTCCCGTGCCAACAGAATGTTCGCCATAGAAATTATCGGTACCACAAACCGCCTTAGCTGCAATTTTTTCGGGATATATATGGCAATGCGAATCTATTATTTCTATACCGTTTATCATTTGAGTCCCAATCTTTCAGCTGCTTCCTCGCGCATTTTATATTTTAAAATTTTTCCTGCCGCATTCATCGGGAAGCTCTTTACAAATTCAATATATCTCGGCACTTTATGACGCGCCATGTGAGAAGAAATATACTCGCGCATTTCCTCTGCTGTCATACTCTCTCCCTTTTTGAGTATAATCTGAGCCATAATTTCTTCGCCGTACTGCTTATCGGGAACGCCGATTACCTGAACATCGCTAACCTTATCACATGTGTAGATAAATTCTTCGATTTCCTTAGGATATATATTTTCGCCGCCGCGGATAATCATATCTTTAAGTCTGCCTGTTATTCTATAATTTCCGTCAGGTGTTCTGCAAGCCAAATCGCCTGTATGAAGCCAACCGTCCTTATCTATAGCCTCGGCGGTAGCCTTAGGCATTTTATAATAGCCCTTCATTATATTATAACCGCGAGCCACAAACTCACCGTTTTCGCCGTCGGCACAGTCCTCATTTGTTTCGGGGTTTATAACTTTACACTCAACGTTTGCAAAAGCGCTGCCGACAGTTTCAGTTCTGACCTCTAAAGAATCGTAATAGCTACTCATTGTACAACCAGGTGACGCCTCAGTCTGACCGTAAACCGATACGATTTCTTTCATATTCATAACCTCTGTTGCCTTTTTCATAAGGTCTGCAGGACAGTTAGCGCCCGCCATAATACCAACTCTTATATGTGAAAAATCGGTTTTGGCAAAGTCGGGGTGGTTCATCATAGCAATAAACATTGTAGGTACGCCATTAAATGTTGTTATTCTTTCGGAATTAACACAGGCAAGCGCGGATTTTGCCGAAAAATAAGGGAGCGGGCACATTGTGGCGCCGTGAGTCATTGACGCTGTCATAGAAAGCACCATTCCAAAGCAATGGAACATTGGCACTTGAATCATCATTCTGTCTGCCGTTGACAATTCCATATGGTCGCCAATATATTTACCGTTATTAACAACGTTGTAATGAGTTAACATAACACCCTTGGGAAAGCCTGTTGTTCCTGAAGTGTACTGCATATTGCAAACATCGTCCTTATCAACCTTTGCCGCCATTCTGTAAACCTCGCTAAGAGCCACATCATTTGAGCGCTCCAAAGATTTTTCCCATGTTAGACAGCCTTTTTGCGAGAAGCCGACAGTGATTACATTACGCATAAAGGGAAGTCTTTTTGCGTGTAAAGGTGAGCCCGCCTTGGTATTTTCAAGTTCGGGACAAAGTTCGGCTATAATTTCACCGTAATTACAATCCTTAGAACCCTCGGTCATAATAAGGGTATGTGTATCCGACTGTCTGAGCAAATACTCAACCTCGTGAATTTTATAAGCAGTGTTAACAGTAACTAAAACTGCTCCTAATTTCACAGTAGCCCAGAATGCAATATACCATTGCGGAACATTAGATGCCCAAACTGCAACGTGAGTGCCCGCTTTTACACCCAATGCAATAAGCGTGCGGGCAAAAGTATCAACATCGTCTCTGAACTCGCTGTATGTTCTTGTATAATCAAGCGTAGTATACTTAAATGCGTATTGGTCGGGAAATTCCTCTACCATTCTATCTAAAACATCAGAGAAAGTAGCGTCTATAAGTCGGTCCTTTTCCCAAACATACTTACCTGTATGCGCACGGTTGTAATAAAGAGAATTATCACTGCCTTTTGTGTCGCTAAACTGCTTCATAAAGTTTACAAACTGCGAGAATATAATCTCCATATCGTCAAGCTCTTCGCACCATTCGGGATGCCATTCAAGCGAAATAAATCCGTCATAGTTTACCGAGCGAAGACCAAGCATCATTTCACCTATAGGCATTTCACCCTCGCCTATAAGACAAAATTCGGTGCCGTTTTCGGTTTTAATCGCATCTTTAATATGCACATGACTTATATATGCGCCCAAATTCTTAATAGTTGTTTCTGCAGTTTCATTTTTTAAGAAATAGGGAGAATACATATCCCACAAAGCCGCCAAATTATCACATGCAAAACCATCGAGTAAATCGCGCAAAACAGCGGTGTCAGAATAAATACCGCTTGTTTCAACAAGCAAAATAACATTTTTTTGCTCAGCTTTAGGCAAAACCGCCGTAATAACATTTCTCATCGCATCGTTTTTTTCAGCGGTGCATTCATCACCCGCAGCTTTAAGTCTTACATAAGGTATATGAAGATTAGCCGCAATATCAACGCAAGCTAAAATTTCAGGGATACTTTTTTCTCCCTCAACAGAAGGATTACAGATAGTATCTATACAAGGGAGCGAAAGCTCCATTTCATATAACTTTCTGACCGTCTGCTTTGCGGTATGATCGTGAAAAGCGCCGTCCTTATCAGTAAAAAGGCGGTTATGTATATTATGAAGTTCGATTCCTTTAAAGTTTAAATCCTTTGCAATTTCACAAAATTCTTGGAAGGTGCTGTTATGCCAACCCTTTGTGGAAAATGAAAGTTTCATTATACGTTTGCCTCCTCGTAAACAATTTTGTTTACAGCACTGAGATATGCTCTTATACTAGCACCAATAATATCAGTAGAAATACCGTTTCCTGAATAAAGTTTTCCGTCACGGCGGAGTTTAACCAGTGCCGAGCCTAAAGCCTGTTTTCCCTCTGTTACAGACTGAATCTGGAAATCGTCAAGCTCATAATGACAACCGATAATCTGCTCTATTGCCACAAATGCAGAGTCAATCGGTCCGTCACCTATTGCAATTCCCTGTTTTTCCTCACCGTCTTTTTCAAGTGTTATCTGAGCAGTTGCGGGAATAATATTACCATTATTCATAACATAACTTACAAGCTTATAGGTTGCAGGCACTTGAAGTGCAACACTTGCAACAATAGCGTCAAGTTCCTTTACGCCTACATTCTTCTTTTCTGCTACACGCAAAAATTCCTCATAAACCTTAACGCCGTCTTCCTCAGATAAATCATAACCAAGGTTTAAAACAGCGGTTATAATACTGTCCTTTGAATCGTTTTCACTAAAACTCAAAACTGCTTCTTCTGTTTTAACAGCAACTGCGGAATTATTATTTTTAGCACTGCCTATAATCCACTCAATCTGATTTATAATTCTGTTAAGCTCGGTGTATTTAATATTTGTTGTAAAACCGATTTTTTCAGCGCAGTTTTTCATAATCTGTGAAATAGTGTGAAGTGAAATTTCTTCGCCCGTAACATCTGTTTTAAAGCCAAAGGCACCATTTTCCATAGCTGAAACTGCATTTGCACAGGCGAGACCGTTTTTATTATTACAGCAAACCGAAATTTCTATTCCTTTTCCATATGTAATAAGCTTTATAAATTTTCCAAAATCATCAGGCATCATTTCTGCTGCAGTATCGCAAACAGTTATTTTATCTGCGCCGCTCGAAATTGCTACATTTATTATGTTTTCGAGCACATCATCTTCCGCACGGGTTGCATCAACTGCGCAAAATTCAACATCTCTCACCTTTTGCTTGGCAAAGCTCACAAGCTCGCCCACAAGTTCTGCCATTTTATCGGCTTTTTTATGGCAAGTATATTCCATACCAACAGTAGACACAGGTAGTTCTATTCTAAGTCTTGGATTTTCTGCGGTAGAAAGCGCACCCGCAGCTTTTTCTATGCCCTCCTTTGTCATACCAACCGCTACAGAAATAACAGCGTTTTTAACAAATGATGCTATTGTTTTAATTAAAAGAGTATCTGCTTTGGCGTTCTCAATTTTAGGCAGTTCAATTACATCAACATTTAGTTTTTCTAATTGACGGGCTATTTCGATTTTTTCCTTAAAGCTAAAGGAATTGCCCTCCTTACATAAAGTTCTGTCTGAAATTTTGATTTTCATAACCTAACACCTCTCGAATTTAATAAAAAAGCCCTGAGATTGCTTTTTGCAATCTCAGGGACGAACATTTAATTCCGTGGTACCACCCTGATTACCGCATTAAAGCGGTCACTCAATAAAGCTCTAACAAGCTTTCTGCCAAGATAACGGGGCAAGCCGTAACCGCTTACTGTGATTTCGGCAGTTCTGCTCGGGAATGAGACTTAAACTTATATTTTCGTATCGGCTTTGCACCTTTCGCCGACTCTCTGAAACGCTTTAATACAAGTAATAATTCCTTCAACGCATTTTCGATTATTATAACATTCGTTTTTTTATTTGTCAATAGTTTTTTATACTTGAATATATATAAGAAAAATGTTACAATTTGTTGTGTATAGGCCAACAAGGAGATGAAAAGACTTGCAAACGGTAAAAATTTTGCATACAGCAGATATTCATATAGGCGCGGCAGAAAGTTTTCTAAAAAACGAGGCTTTAAAACGCCGTTTTGAAACACTTTTAACTTTTGAAAAAATCATAGATTTAGCAATAGACCGAGATGTTGATGTTATTGTAATTTCAGGTGATTTGTTCGACTCAAACAAAATAGAATCCCATTTCATAGACGCAGTTTTCGAAAAAATGGCTAACTGCAAAAAAAGAATAGTATTCTGTGGCGGAAATCACGACCCTCTTAATGCAGATTCACCGTTTTTAAACCGCAATTTACCCGACAATCTTTTTGTTTTAGGAAAAACCGACGAATGTATCACCTTTGAGGATATTTCCCTTAAATGCTATGGCAGGTCTTTCACCGATGTATATTTAAAAGGTGAGGAACGTTTATTGTTATCTGCTGACAAAGATTATGTAAACCTAATGGTTCAGCATGGCGAGCTTAAAAGCGACCTTTCTTCCGACTATAATTCCATAACTCCAGCTTTCGTTAAAAATTCAGGTATGGATTATATAGCGCTCGGTCACATTCATAAAAGAACACCGATTGGCAAGATAGATAACACATATTTTGCTTACTGCGGCTGTCCTGAGGGGCAAGGTTTCGACGAGCTTGACCAAAAAGGTGTTTATATCGGTGAAATTGGCAAAGGTGTTTGTAATTTAGAGTTTGTAGCTGTCTCTAAGCGTCTTCATATCCAACACAAAACTGATATCACAGACCTTTGCTCCAACGAAGAAATATGTCAAAAAATTATGTCAGAGCTTGAAAGCGGATATGGTATAAATTTTCGGGATAATCTTTATAAAATTGAGCTTACAGGTGAAATCTCACCCGATGTAAAACTGATTAAAACCGAAATTTTAAGCAGACTTGATGCAGAACTTTATTTTGTAAAGGTTAAAGATAACTCCGAGCTTAAAATTGACCTTGAAGCTGTAGCTCAAGAGCCATCGCTTAAGGGCATTTTTGTTAAAAAAATGCTAAAAAAACAAGCCGAAGCTGATGAAAGCGAATTACCTGTTTACAAAAAGGCTTTAAAATTAGGGCTTAAAGCATTTTCAGGGGAGGTAAAATTCGATGAAGATTAACTCTCTTTATATTTCCTCCTTTGCAGGAATAAAAGATTTAAAACTAGATTTTTGTGACGGCTTAAATATTATTTACGGCAATAATGAGGACGGAAAAACTACCGTTATGGCATTTATAAAAATGATGTTTTACGGCAGCGAACGCGGTGGCTCGTCACTTTCTAAAAATATTCGTAAAAAGTATACACCTTGGGACAATTCTGCTATGGCGGGCAGTATTGATTTTGAGCATTCAGGAAAAAAATACCGATTAGAAAAGGAATTTAGAGCTTCAAACTCTACCGATAAAACAACACTTTATGACTTACAGCTAAGTGAGGGCAGATCCGTATCAAGCGATGTAGGAACAGAATTTTTCGGGCTTTCTCTGGCAGCGTTTGAACGCAGTGTGTTTATCGGTCAGTTTGGTTTCCCCGAAAACGATAGTGATGCCGAGGGCGAAATTTCCGCCAAGCTTTCAAACCTCGCTTTAACAGGAGATGAAAACATATCCTTTGATGCCGTAAATGCAAGGCTCCAAAAAGCAAAACTAGCATTAATGTCTAAAAGCGGAAGAGCAGGCGCTTATGATAAAAATATTAAAACCGCATCTGAATATGAGGAAAAAATATTATTACTTTCTGCACAAAAGAAAGAATTGTCAGAGAAAAAAGAGCAGATAACTCGGTTAGAAACAGAAATTTCAGCTTTGCAGAAAAAAGCGCAAGAATTAGATAATAAAATTTCCTCTGAACAAGATATAAGAAACGCTCAAAAACTCACACGTCTTTTAGAGCTAAAGGAAGAACTCGATAAGTTAAATAAAACCCTTACTCTGTCAGACGGTACGGTTATCGACGAAATGTATTTAAGAAAACTTAAGTTCTGCATTTCTAAGGCAGATACTGCTAAAACCAAGGTTTCTTCTAAAGAAAACGAAATTTCGCTTTTGAACAAGAGCATTGAGGCGGGACTTAATCCTCCTGAAAACGCAACAAAAGAAAATTCTCAAATTCTTGCGGGCGAAATTGCAGAATTAAACCAACTAATAAACCAAAAAACTGCCGATTGCGAAATTTTAAAAACCAAGTTTATTGCATTGGAACAGCAACTGCCCAAGGCTTCAAAAAAGCGCAAAAAATTAAATACACCGCTATTAATAACAGGCAGTATGGTTTTGGCTGTATTTGCAGTTTTAGCTATTTTTAATCTTTTTTTAGGTATGGCAGGTATCGGTATCGGTTTGATATTCTCTGTTTTGAGCTTTATACTTAAACCCCTAGATAACAAACCCTCTCAAGAAATAGAGGAGAAAATTGCAAATTTAAAATCAAGAATTGCCGACCTTGAAACCGAGAAAAACACAGCATCCTTAAAGCTCGCTAATACCTCGGCAAAGCTAGAGGCAATTAATGCTGCCTTAAACGCTACCGCCGCAGTTTTAGAAAATCAACAAAAAATGCTTGATAACGCTAAAGCAGAACTTCAGGAATTAATGGCTGTGCAAAACACAGAAAATGAAGTTTTAATAAAACTATTTTCTCTCTATAAGCCCATAAATTCTCTTGATGAAATTTTAACATCATTAGATGAAATCACCGCCAAAACCGAAAATCAAGCTAAAATTAAAACCGAGCTTGCGGTTTACCTTAATGAGCTTGGGGGAATATCCTATGAAAGTGCCCGCGAAAAGCTAAACGAAATTTCAAACAGCAAATCCCTGCAAACAGAAGATTTTGAAGCGCTTAAAGCCGAATATTCAAAAGTTTTGTCCGCTATTTCCAATAAAAAGTCGGTTGTGGCCGCTTTAAACGCCGAAACTAAATCTCTTGAAAGCGTTTCTCAAAACATAGAGGAGCTAAAGAAAAATCTCGAAAGCTTAAAGTTTAAAATTGCCGAGCAAAAGGAATTTTGTGATTTAATTGACCTTGCAAGCGTCACCTTAGCCGAAAGTTTTGCGGAAATTCATTCAAGCTACGGTGCAGTTTTAGAGCAAGAAGCGGCAGATATCTTCACAAATCTTACAGACGGCAAATATAAAGATATGTATATTTCAAAATCATTTGGTATAGATGTTGGCGAAACAAACTCATTTGGCAGACGTGATATTGCATATCTTAGCAGCGGCGCCGCCGACCAAGGTTATCTTAGTCTTCGTTTGGCTCTGTCGCGTCTTATGTCCAAAAACGGAGAGCATCTTCCTGTTTTGCTTGACGATTCGCTCGCTCAGTATGATGATAACAGAACAAAAACCGCGCTTGAGTTTTTAAAGGCATATTCAAGTGACCAACAGGTTATAATGTTCACCTGCCACAGCTTTATTTGTGAGAGTGCAAAGGCTTTAGATTGTGAATGTTTTAATCTGGTTTGACAAAGTAAAAGCCTTGTGATATACTATTTTTTTGAGGTGGAACAAAAATGCTGGATATTAAATTTATTTGTGAAAATCCCGATTTAGTTAAAGAAAATATTAAGAGAAAATTTAAGGATAATAAGCTTGCTTTGGTAGACGAAGTAATCGCACTTTACAATGAAAAATGCGACGCTAACACTAAAGCTTGCGAACTTAGAGCAAACAGAAATAAAATAAGCAAGCAAATCGGTATGCTTATGGGTCAGGGCAAGCGTGACGAGGCAGAGGAAATGAAGCGCCTTGTATCCGCACAGGCAGAGGAGCTTAAGGCTCTTGAAGAAAAAGAGGACGAGCTTTCTAAAAAGGTACTTGAAATTCAGATGAAGATACCTAATATTGTAGATGAAAGCGTTCCTGTTGGCTGCGACGACAGCGAAAACGTAGAGGTTTGTCAGTACGGTGAAAAAACCGTGCCTGATTTTGAAATTCCATATCACACCGATATTATGGCGGCATTTTGCGGTATTGACAAGGAAGCCGCAGGTAAAGTTGCAGGCGAAGGTTTCTATTATCTTATGGGTGATATTGCGCGTCTTCACTCCGCTGTGCTTTCCTATGCGCGTGACTTTATGATTGATAAAGGCTTTACCTATTGCATTCCGCCTTTTATGATTAGAAGCAATGTTGTAACAGGTGTTATGAGTTTTGAGGAAATGGATGCTATGATGTATAAAATCGAGGGTGAAGACCTGTATCTTATAGGCACATCTGAGCATTCAATGATAGGTAAATTTATAGACACCATTACTCCTGAGGAACAGTTGCCGCTCACTCTTACAAGCTATTCGCCCTGCTTCAGAAAAGAAAAGGGCGCACACGGTATTGAGGAGCGCGGAATTTACCGTATACACCAGTTTGAAAAGCAAGAAATGATAGTTATTTGTAAGCCTGAGGAAAGTATGGAATGGTTTAACAAAATGTGGAGCTATTCTGTTGAGCTTTTCAGAAGTATGGATATTCCCGTAAGAACACTCGAATGTTGTACAGGTGATCTTGCTGATTTAAAGGTTAAGTCCTATGATGTTGAAGCTTGGAGTCCTAAACAGCAGAAATATTTTGAGGTTTGCTCTTGTTCAAATCTTGGTGATGCGCAAGCAAGAAGACTTGGGATTAAGGTAAAAGGCAAGGACGGTAAGAAATACCTCGCACACACACTTAATAACACAGTTGTAGCGCCGCCAAGAATGTTAATTGCTTTCCTCGAAAACAACCTTTCGTTTGACGGTGAAAAATACAAAATTTCGATTCCCGAAGCTTTACGTCCTTATATGGGCGGGAAAACCGTTATTGAAAGTAAATGATTAAACTAAAAGCCTGATGGATTTATATCCATCAGGCTTTTTTATTCTTCCTCTTGCTCTACCAAAAGCTTTAATTTTTCAACACAAGAATTACAAACAGAATGACCGCAGTAATCCACACCAGCTTCAACCGAATCGCAAAAAACACAAGCTGGCTGGTATTTTCTAAGTATCACCGTATCTCCGTCCAAAAAGATTTCAAAGCTATCAATATCATTCTTTACATTTAATTGTGCGCGTATTTCCTTTGGAATAACAATTCTTCCCATTCTGTCTACGGGTCTGACAATTCCTGTCGATTTCATATCAGTTCCTCCTGTTAAAATATAGTATATTCTAACATATCGCAACACAATTGTCAATAATTACCATATTATCCCATCAAGTCCGCTTGTTTTTAATATTTTATTAGTTTTTGAAAAATGTCTGCAACCTAAAAATCCTCTGCTAGCTGACAAAGGACTTGGATGAACACTAAGTAACTTTTGGTGTTTAGGGTTTGTTATAAGCTCGCCCTTTTTTTGAGCATACGCCCCCCAAAGCAAGAAAACAATGGGTGTTTCCTTTTGGTTTAATTCTTCAATTACGCGGTCGGTAAAGGTTTCCCAACCCATACCTTTATGGCTTGTGGGCTCTCCCTCTCTTACAGTTAACACCGCATTGAGCAGTAAAACACCCTGTTTTGCCCATTTTTCAAGGTTTCCGTTTGAATCAATCGGTCTGCCTACATCATCCCTTAATTCCTTGAAAATATTTTTAAGTGAGGGTGGAGGGGTGACTCCCTCTTTAACCGAAAAACAAAGTCCGTGCGCCTGTCCTGCGCCGTGATATGGATCCTGTCCGATAACTACAACCTTTGTATCCTCAAATGAGCAAAGCTTTAATGCATTAAAAATATCGTTCATATCGGGGTATACCGTTTTTGTGGCATACTCTTTCTTTAAAAATGAGCGGAGCTTTTTATAGTAAGGTTTTTCCCATTCATCCTTTAAAATCTCGTCCCAGTCGTTACCTAAATTAACCATTTATCACTCCGCCAATCTTTAGCCTAAAATCACAATACCCGCAATAACAAGCGCTATTACAGCATAATGTTTCCATGACATTTTTTCTTTAAGGAAAACTCTGCTCCAAAGTACTGAAATAGCACAGTATGCAGAAATAATAACCATACCTGCAGAAAAATCGCTAAACATAACTGCCATATAGAAAATTTGACCTATTGTTTCACAAATACCGCCAAACATCAATTCACGATTCCCTTTAAATACAACATCCTTTTTAACAAATTTAAGCCAAATAAATGCAAATACGGCTAAAATGAAAAATGTTAATTCAAATGCAGAGTTGGCAGCATAATCACTTAACTCTATACCGGTTTTCTCAATGAAAGAATCAGAGAAAAGATATTCGTCGCCAACTGTTCCCAAAGCATCAATTACAAGGTAAGATAACGGCAATAATAAAGCGAGTATGCTCTTTGTATATTTGCGGTTTGCCATTTCTTGTCTGGCTTGTTTTACCTCATCGTCCTCTTTTTGCTCAACGAAACCTAATGCTATAATACCAACAGTAATCATAACAATACCGATAATAGTGGTTTTAGTAATATCCTCTTTAGAAAAAATTCCGAAAATCACACACAAAAGGAATGCTAAAGCACCTGAAGAATTGCAAATAGGCGAAGATATCGAAAGTTCAATATAACGAAGACCGATATATCCTATAACCATTGCAAATATGTAAACTGCGGCAATCGGAAGATAATATACAAAGTCCATCAGCTTAAAATCGGTGTAGAAAAGACTTGCAACCACTTTATTAACGCCATTAACGCCAACGGTGCTGTCAATTATCGCGCCACCTAAAAGGGTAATGAAAAAGTGAATACCCATCATCAACCCAACTGCGAAAACAACCTTCCAATGACTGTTTTTATCCCTTTCCCTTGTTCCCATTTTAGAGAACAAGTCAGAACCACTCCAACAAAGCAAAGCGGCTATAGATAGAAAATAATATAACATCTATTTTACTCCTTTATTTTAAATTTCAAAACAAAGGAGTGCCGGTGGAGGTCTGCGACGAAAGTGCCTGCAACAATATATTTTTTTTAGCCTTTTTGTCATATTATTGCTCTGCCAACTTCTTTGCAAATTCTTGTAGTTCTTTATCGCTGTAAAATTCTATCGTAAGTGTTCCTTTGCCTCTTGAGGTCGGTTTTATGTAAACCTTTCTGCCAATTTCATTCTTAAGTGACAACTCTACCTCTTTATAAAAGGTTGGGGTGTCCTTTTTTTGTCTTGAAACTGTTTTGTTTTTTTCTTTTGCCATTTTCTCAAGCTCACGAACACTCGCTCCCATAGTAGCGACATAAAGCATTCTTTTTCTTAGTTCCTTATCTTCAGTAGAGAGCAATGCTCTCGCATGGCCGGCCGATATTGTTCCTATCCGCAAAGCCTCTAATTCTGCGGCTTCGAGGGATAAAAGACGAAGTGAATTTGTAACCGCACTTCTCGATTTACCCATTCGTTTCGCCACGTCTTCCTGAGTTAGCGAGTAATCCTCTAAAAGCGCTTTATAGCCGAGAGCTTCTTCAACTGCATTCAAATCTTCGCGCTGTAAATTCTCAATCAGAGCTATTTCCATCAAGGTTTTATCATCGGTTTCCTTTATAATTACAGGCACTTCGCTAAGATTTGCAATTCGACATGCACGCCATCTGCGTTCACCTGCAATAATCATATATGTTCCGTCTAAATTTGGTCTAACCACAATAGGTTGTATAAGACCGTGCATTTCTATACTTTCTGCAAGTTCATTTAAAGCCTCTTCGTCAAAATCCTTACGAGGCTGATTTCTGTTAGGCTCAATATCATTTATGTTAACCAATATCGAGCCGCCTTTATCATTAGAATTTTCGTCAAAAAGCGAGTCCAGTCCGCGTCCTAAACCTTTTTTTACAGCCATTTTAACCTCTCCTGTTCTTCTTTAAAAACTCTTTTGCCAAATCATCATACGCCAAAGCTCCTTTTGAGCGCTTATCGTAATACTGTATCGGCATACCGTAGCTTGGCGCTTCAGAAAGTCTTACAGCGCGCGGAATTGCGGTTTTATAAAGCTTGTCTGCAAAATATTTTTTGATTTCACCAACAACCTGACCTGTAAGATTTAATCTTCCATCATACATAGTTAGCACTATACCCTCAATTTCAAGGGTTGGATTATACAGCCTTTTAACCTGTCTCACAGTAGCTATAAGCTGTGATAATCCCTCTAGCGCAAAATATTCGCACTGAATAGGCACCAAAACGGTATCGCTTGCGTTAAGAGCATTAATTGTAACGAGTCCCAGTGAAGGCGGACAGTCAATAAATATGTAGTCATACTGCTCTCTAGCCGTTGCGAGCGCCATTTTAAGCTGATTTTGTCTGTTTTCTATCTCAATCAAATCAACCTCAGCTGCCGCAAGATTCATTGAAGACGGCACAACATCGACGTTTTCGTATTCAGATTTAATCACCGCTTCCAAAGCGGTACTATCACCTATAAGAAGTTCATAGGTGGTGTTTTTAACGCTTTTTTTATTTATTCCGTATCCGCTTGTGGTATTTCCTTGAGGGTCAGCATCTACAAGCAAGACCTTTTTGCCCGAAATACCTATTGCAGACGCCAAATTAACCGCGGTAGTGGTTTTGCCCACACCGCCTTTTTGATTAACGATAGAAATTATCTTTCCCATACAAAGCTCCTTAGCAATTTAGAGAATGTTTCACGTGAAACATCATTTACTTTTATATTATATCAGTGCAAGGGAGATTTGTAAAGGAAAAACATTTGTTAAGTTTTGTCGCCCGATCTGAAAAGCAACGCCATTATCACACCAAACACTGCAGATGCCGCTATTCCTGCTGCCGTTGCAGTAAGTCCTCCGCTTAGTGCGCCAATTAATCCGTACTGCTGTACCGCTTCCTGTACGCCTTTTGCAAGAGTGTAACCAAATCCTGTCAGCGGAACGGTGGCTCCTGCGCCCGCAAAGTCAACTATCGGCTCATATATGCCTATCGCTGTGAGTATTACACCTGAAACCACAAAAGATACCAGTATTCTCGCGGGTGTGAGCTTTGTATAATCGATAAGCACCTGACCTATAAGGCATATAAAGCCACCTGTGATAAATGCAAACAGACAATTCTTTAAAATTTCCATATATGTTCCTCTTTATAAAAAAATATCAATGTTTCACGTGAAACATTGATATTTTTTGCGTTTATATAATTTTTATTCATTAATATTAAACGAATTGAGTATTTCTTGTTTTGCTGTTTCATAATCTATATGCCTTAGCTGAATACTGTCTGCACTCTCTGAGCAGAGAGTTATCCGCACCTTGCATGTTTTATAATAAAAATCCGTAAAAACTCGCAAAATTCTAATTTGTCCAATTTTTTCTTTTGGACAGTACATTTCACAGGTGCGCAAGCCTTTTTTGCTCTGAATTAACACATTTTTGCCAAGGCTTATTTTACCGTTTTTGTATTCAAGCAAGGATATATATGCATAATAAAACACGAAACAAAAGGCTACAACGGTTAAAAAGAATATAAATCTTGTGAATTCATCAAAAATCACTGAACTTATAATTGAAATCGCCAACACCGTTATTAAAAGTATTGATGGCCAGAATAAAAATCTGCTTTGATTAAGCGCAGAGCGTTTTGGCACAATACATTTAATGCTTGGCTTGAGAAATGGAAAATAGAAGGAGAAGTCTTTTTTTATTTCATCATATTTTCCGCTTGGCACCATAACCTGAGATTCGCTCTTAGGGTCGCCGAAACCGCCAACACTTACCTTTAGAGAATATCTTTTAAGCAAGAGCATTAATGCGGTTTGCTCTATTTTAACATCGTTTACCGAGGAACGCTTAAAGGCGGTGCGTACTCTTGAGAAAAAGCCCGAACGCACTTCTAACTTTTTTTCACCCAAAATAACACGAAAATTAACGAATTTTAAAAAAGAATAAATAAACGATACTGTGTATGCCAATAAGAACACCAGTGAAACAGTATTAACTATAGGGGGGAAGTGGGTTTCAATTTTTGCCGAGACATTGTTAATTTCGTCAAGTAGCATTTCACTAAGCGCAACACCTAACAAATTACCGGCGCGGTTTATAATAGGTACTCCTATAATCATTCCAGTGAATGCCGATGATGTGGCTGCCGCCATAATTGCAACCTTAATCGGCGAAAAGCGCTGCTTTGAAATTTCCTGACCGCTATAAAACATACTTGAAAGCTCTTTACCGTCTTTAAATTTTAACTTAAATTCAAAATCAGAGCGCTTATATGTTCCCGCCTCAGTATTAATTCTAAACGTCATAGAGCCAAAAATCATATCAAACGGATTTCTAACCGTTTGAACCGAAGAAAGCTTAGAAATTTGTATTTCACAACGCCTAATAAAGATAATGCCTGTTCTTATATACACATTTTCCTGGTCACAGCTCACCCTGAAAGCCATACACCTTAGCGCCGCTATAGCGATTATTATTCCGAAAACAAGAAATTCAAGTTTAAAGAAGCCGTTTACCTCACCGAGATTAATATATTGCAAAACCGCTCTAATTATTGGTAACAAGAGTACAAGCAAAAACGGCTTTATGAATTTAAGTATCATTAAAGGATGGGCACGATACTCTTTTCTCATACCGTATCACCCTTTACAAGAATCTCAAGAATCTCATTCGCCTCAGACTGTTTAAGCTCGGGTATAAACACATAACTTCTTGCAGCCTTTAGTGTGAGTGCGGTAAGCCCAAACGCTTTTGAAAGGGGAGTATTAATAGTTTGAGAAAAAATCAAACGGGAAAATGGCAAAATATGGCAATATTTAAAAATTACACCCTTCTCTACTACTACCGCCTGCTTTAAACACTTAATTTTGCAAACGGAAAAATATTTTGGTAAATACAGGAAATCTATAACTACGAAAAGTGCCGAAATAATGCTGATTATAGCGGGAAAGAACTCCGCTTCTCCTAAAAAAATGTTACAAACGGCGGATAGGGTAATCCAAATCAAAGCAATTCTTATCTGCCATAGCAATAACGTTTTTTTATGTGGCTTAAATTCGCGCATACCATTTCCTCCTATTCGCCTTTAATTTTATTCCAATATTCTTTAATTTTCTGCTCAGTTTTATTATCACCGAAATTATAATATTTCTTATTCTTAATATTATCGGGAAGATACTGTTGGTTTACATAATGCATAGGATAGTCGTGAGGATATTTATAGTTTTGCCCTTTAATAACAGCATCCTCACCGTCAAAATGCTTATTTTGAAGGGTTCTGGGAATATCTCCGCCGATACCTCTTTCAATATCCTGCATTGCAAGATTGATAGCATCATGCCCGCTTGCTGATTTGGGCGAAAGCGCTACAAGTATAACCGCATTTGCAAGGGGTATGCGCGCTTCGGGCAGTCCCACCATCATTGCAGTATCAACAGCAGCCTTTACAATTGGTATTATTTGCGGATAGGCAAGCCCTACATCTTCATTAGCGCAAACAAGCAGTCTTCTGCAAGCACTCGGCAAATCTCCCGCAGCTAAAAGCCTGCCTAAATAGTACACTGCGGCATCAGGATCGGAACCTCTCATCGATTTTTGATAGGCAGAAACAATATCATAATGCCCGTCGCCCTCACGGTCATATCTTACCGAGTTAGAAGTCAAAATTTCTTCAATACTCTCACTCAATATTACACAGTTATCTGCCGTTAAAACCGCAAGCTCAAGCATATTAAGCGACCGCCTCACATCACCTGCCGCCGCAACTGATATTTTTCTAAGGTCATTATCATCTATTACAACCGCTTTACCATTTTTTTTGCTTAAAACCGAAACACCTCTTTTTAAAACTTCATAAATGTCATTAGATGAAAGGGTTTTAAACTCAAAAACAGTAGAACGGCTTAAAATTGCGTTATAAACATAAAAATACGGATTTTCAGTAGTAGAGGCTATAAGTGTAATATCCCCGTTCTCAATATAAGAAAGCAAAATTTGCTGTTGCTTTTTATTAAAATACTGGATTTCATCAAGATAGAGCAATATACCGCCAGAACTTTCAATAGTACCTATAGAACTTATTATTTCTTTAATGTCAGAGGTAGAAGCAGTAGTAGCATTAAGGTAATAAAGTTTTTTACCGCAGTTTTTTGCAATAATATTAGCAACTGTGGTTTTGCCTACTCCAGACGGCCCGTAAAATATAAGATTAGGCAATTTTCCGCTATCAATAATTCTGCGGAGCACCTTGCCCTCAGCTAAAAGGTGGCGCTGACCTGCAACCTCTTCAATTTTAGTGGGTCTCAGACTATCTGCCAAAGGGGTATTAAACAAATCGCTCACCGCCTTAAAAAATATATACTTATATAATACCAAAAAATCTTTATTTTTTCAAGAGCATTTAAACAGGCTAATATACATATTATTTGTTAGTATGATATGTAAGTAGGGAAAAGCTTGAAAAAGACTGTTTTTATTAAAAATGCGCTGATTTTAACCATTTCTTCATTCGTTCTGCGTTTTGCGGGGATTGTTTTTAAAGTATGGTTAGCGGGCGCAATAGGCAGTGAGGGCATAGGTCTTCACGGTCTTATTTTCAGCGTTTATGTTTTAGCCTCAACATTTGCAACATCAGGCATAAGCACTGCGGTAACACGACTTGTAGCTGAAGAAATAGTACTCGGCTCAAAAAAAGGCTCTCTTAAAATTTTGCGCCGTGCCATAGAGCTTACTGTTTTAATAAGCCTTATCACAGTAGCTATACTTTACTTTGGTTCAGAATTTATTGCTGACAAACTGTTGGGTGATATTCGCGCAGTGCCAGCCCTTAAAATTTTACCGTTTTCGCTCACTTTTATGGGAATTTCCTCTTGTCTTAGGGGATATTTCATTGCAAGAAGAAAAGCAACCCCTAACGCTGTGTCCCAAATTACTGAGCAAGCAGTCAGAATTTTAATTGTTGTTTTGCTGATAAAGAAATTTATTAAACGTGGACTGGGGTTTGCCTGCGCCGCAGTGATGTTTGGAGATATAATCTCAGAAGCGGTAGGTTTTTTATGTCTTTTGGTCACATTTTTAAACGATTCCAAAAAATTAAATACTCTTTCAGGCAGAACTCGTCCGCCATTTAAGATAGTAAATAAAATACTCTCTATTTCTGTACCTATAACGTCAGGCAGATACCTTAATTCCTTACTTCGCACTGCAGAAAATATATTAGTGCCAAAAAGCCTTAGTAAATATCCAAAAAGTTCCAACAGCGCCCTTTCTCAATTCGGTATGATTAAGGGAATGGCTTTACCTGTTTTGTTTTTTCCGTCTGCTATACTCAACTCTCTATCAACCCTCTTAATTCCTGAAATGTCGGAGGCATCTGTGCTTGGAAGAAAGCAGTTGGTTCGACGCGCTTGTGAAAACATTTTAAAAATAACTTCAATTATTTCCTTTATATTTGCCTCAATTTTCTTTGTTGCAGGGGAAAGGTTGGGTGTTCTTATATATAAAAGTCAGGATATCGGCTTTTTACTTAAAGCTTTATCTCCTATAGTTCCGCTTATGTATCTCGACAGTATTTCTGACGGCATTTTAAAAGGACTCGACCAACAAAAGTTTACTTTCCGTACCGCTGTTTCAGATTCTGTTTTAAGAATACTGCTCATCGTGTCCATGCTCCCAAGTTTTGGACTTAAAGGCTTTATAGCTATTATGTATTTTTCAAATTTTTTAACCTGTTTTTTAAATGTTGGCAGACTGATAAAAATCAGCGGTGCAAAATTAAAAAAAGCAGAGGAAATTCTGTTGCCCCTGATTTGTGCGGTCACAATTTCTCTGCTTTATGATGCTTTTTTATCCTTTTTAGGTATACAAAACAATTTGGTTTACATAATATTGTTTTGTTTGCTTTCTATATCCTCTTATTTATTAACTTTGCTAAGCTTTAAAACTATTACCATTGAAGAATTAAAAGGTTTTCTGCGTTAATCTCTTATTTTCTTAAAAAACTCTTTAATAATTTCAAGACATTCGTCTTCCATTATTCCTCCGTAAACCTCAACCTTGTGGTTATAGGGCATATCACATAAATTAACAACACTGTCAATACTGCCCATTTTTTTATCGTATGCGCCAAAAACGAGAGTTTTTATTCTTGAATTAATAATAGCACCCGCGCACATAGGACACGGTTCCAAGGTTACATATATTTCACAGTCGTCAAGCCGCCAACTGCCTAATACCTTACATGCATTGTTTATTGCCTCAATTTCTGCATGAGAAAGGGCGTTTTGCTTTACTTCGCGCATATTTCTGCCCGTTGCAATAATCTCTCCAGCCTTAACTATCACAGCGCCAACAGGAACTTCCCCGTTGTTTTTTGCCTCATTTGCAAGGGCAATAGCCTCTTTCATAAATTTTCTATCCATATTTACCTCTTAAAAAGGGCGGAATACCGCCCTTTTTATTTTTATATATTTTGTATCCCAATTCTTTCCTCAAATGTGAATTTAGCTTGTCTCTTGCATATTAAAATTAAGAAAATCGGTATAAGAAAATTAAAGAATACCGAAAGAACTGTGAAAAGCACCGCGTTTTTATCATCAAACAGTGAATACACACGCCACAAAGCAACATAATAGCAGATAGAAAATGCAATTGACATCCCAAACAAAACAAAATAACTTATAATCACAGGAATAAGCGACATAAACATATCAAGTTCCATTGCAATATCCTGCGAAACAGCGTACTCAGCGTTTCCTATAATCGAAATAGCAGAAATAACAGCAAATACTAGAAATACTAAACCCCCGATATACTGCAAAATATTAAGAACTAATAGAATGGGACCGAATTTTGCAGATTTCGAGCCGTCCTTCTTGATATAAGTGCCGGCTATTCTTCCCAGTGCATATACCGAAACCACAGGAATGAATCCTATCCAAGCATATTTAAATCCTAAACTTTGTGACATTTTATAATATGCAATTCCGCTAATTATAAAAAGAACTATTCCTAAAAACGCGGATATACCTAATATTGTTGCATAAATAATTGAAAAACCCGATAAAAATGCAAGTTCGCTCATTTTTAACATCCTTTCACACGAAAAATTGCAAAGATGAAATAATGCAAAAGGCAGTATAAATTATAATCGGCACAGACGTAAAGAAAAATCCCGTTTTCTTCCATAATCCGTTTGCGGTTTGCTGCTTTTCTGCCTCATAAAAGCTATTGTTTTTAATTAAGAAAATACCTACAATTCCTAAAACAAGTGTGACCATTAAAAACAAAATGTAAGATATGTTCTGAAAATTAAGAGAGAGTGTACTTAAAATATAGGAATATATAACCGAAACTGAATTATTAAAGGCGTGAATTAAAACTGCACACCAAATACTTCCGCTTTTAATTGTCACAAAGCCTAAAACCAAACCGATAAGCATTGCAAAAGGGATTTGCTCAAAATTAGAATGCATAAGCCCGAAAAGAGCGGCGGATACAAGTATTGCAAAGCTATTACCGAATTTTCTAAGAAGTCCTAAAACAATACCTCTACAAGCAAATTCCTCAACAATCGAAGGAACAATAACCGTTGCAATTATGGAAAGTAAAAAACCAAAAACACCACTCGGATTCTGCCCGTAATTCACTTTGTAATCAATGCCCATACCCTCGAAAATGCTTCCTGCAATTGATGAAGCGATATTTGAAAGCGAGCAAACACTGATTCCTATTAAGAATAGTGGTAAAAACAGACCTTTTTCCGCTTTTTTAAAGCTTATTAAATCACTTATTCTAAAATGGCTTAACTTACACACTAAAACAAATGGAATCGTGAAAACAATCATCGAGAAAAATATCTGTTGAGCTTGGCTTATTGCAGGCTCGTTTATTATTTCCACCGCTCTGTTATAATCAAATCCTATTGCAGTAAAAATTCCAAGTAATACAAATGAAAAGCTTAAAATAATTGCCGACATAATAAGAAAAGATAAACCGATTACTTTCGCAATTCTTTTAATCTCCATTTTTTCTTTTTGTTCTTCACTTAACTGAATGGGATTTATAACTGTATTTTCTACAGCAGAACTTTCGTCCTGCTGTACTGTTTCATTTTGTTCTTCGAACATTATAATCAACTACTTTCAGGGGAATTTTGTTTTGCCGCATTATTCCTCTGTTACAACCTCTTCATTAAAGCTATTTGCAATTTCTTCAGGTGTTTCTGCTCCCTCTGCAGCAGAAGCGTCTGCTTCCTCAGGCTTTTCGGTTACTTCTTGTTCGTTATGTTCAGTAAGTGCTACCGATAAAATCTTTTCGCCCTCTGCAACACGCATAACTCTTACACCCTTTGCAGGACGCGAGAAGGTTGAAACATCGCCCGCAAAGATACGGATAATTATACCGTTTGAAGCAATCATTATAATATCGTCATTATCAGTAACAGGGATTGTGGCCGCTACCTTGCCGTATTTTTCAGTACGGTAATTTGTAAGTCCCTTACCACCGCGTGACTGCAAGCGGTAATCTGAAATATTGCTAATTCTACCATAGCCTGTTTCGGTAACAGTGAGAATCTTGGTGTTTTCATCGGTAATAGCCATATCTATAACCGAATCACCCTCACGCATATTGATTGCTCTAACACCTCTTGCTGTTCTGCCCATTGCTCTAACCTGAGTTTCATTAAACTGAATAGCAAGACCGTCACGTGTGGCAATAAAGATGTTTTGGCTACCATCGGTCATACGAACAAAGCCTAACTCATCGTCCTCATCAATAGAAATTGCAATAATACCGCTTTTTCTTGTGTTTCTGAATTCTGAAACTTTGGTACGCTTAATTGTACCCTTCTTAGTAACCATTGCAATATACTTTTCTTCATCAAGCTCGCTTGCAGGAAGTATAATAGTAATCTTTTCCTCTGGCATAAGAGGCAGAATATTTACAAGATTCATACCCTTACTGGTTCTACTGCCCTCAGGAATTTCATAAGCCTTTATTCTATACATTCTGCCAAGGTTAGAGAAAAGCATAATATAATCGTGTGAAGAGCAAACAAACATATTTTCAACCGAATCCTCTTCACGCGTGGTCATACCTGTTATTCCTCTGCCACCGCGGTTTTGAACATTATAGGTGTCAGCAGGCAAACGCTTAATATATCCGTTAACGGTTTTTGTGAGTACACATTCTTCTTCGGGAATAAGGTCTTCAATGTCAACCTCACCTGCAACATCAGAAATATCTGTTCTGCGCTCATCTGAATATTTATCGCGAAGATTTAATGCCTCTGTTTTAACGATATCAAGGATTCTCGTTCTGCTTGCTAAAATTTCTTCACATTCCTTAATAAAATCTAATTTTTCCTGTAATTCATCAAGTATTTTCTGTTTTTCAAGACCTGCAAGCTTACCTAACTGCATCTGAACGATAGCAGTTGTCTGAATATCGTCAAGCCCGAATCTTTCCGACAATGCTTCCTTACTTTCGGGAATGGTCTTACTGCTTCTTATTATGGAAATTACCTCGTCAATAAAATCAAGCGCAATTTTAAGACCTTCTAAAATGTGGGCGCGTTCCTCTGCCTTGCGTTTATCAAAGGTTGTTCTTCTAAAAATTATATCGTATTGGAAATCGATACAATTTTGAAGCATTTCTTTGAGTGTCAATATCTGTGGCTTACCATTGACAATAGCTAAAAGAATTGCACCGAAAGTAGTCTGCAAAGAGGTATTCTTATAAAGTTTATTAAGAACAACCTGTGGATTAGCATCTTTTTTAAGGTCAACTATAATTCTTATACCGCCGTCGCGCTTTGAGGAATAGTCAACAACATCGTCAATACCCTCAATTCGTTTGTCAGCTGCTAAATCATAGATGCTTTTAACAAGTTCTTGCTTTTTAACCTTATATGGAATTTCAGTAATTACAATTCTGTATTTTCCGTTTTTAGTTTCTTCAATTTCTGCTTTACCGCGAAGAATTATTTTTCCTCTACCCGTAGCATAAGCAGCACGGATACCGCTTCTTCCCATAATTATACCGCCTGTTGGGAAGTCAGGTCCCTTTATATATTGACAAATATCCTGCAGTTCTGCCTCTGGGTTGTCGATAAGGCAGCACATACCGTCAATAACCTCACCTAAATTATGAGGTGGGATTTCGGTTGCCATACCAACCGCAATACCCGATGAGCCATTAACCAAAAGCTGAGGAAAGCGCACAGGTAAAACCTGAGGTTCTTCCAAACGGTTATCATAGTTAGGACTAAAATCAACCGTTTCCTTGTCAATATCATCAAGCATACTTAGAGAGAGTCTGTTCATTCTTGACTCTGTATATCTGTATGCAGCGGCAGGATAACCGTCAATATTACCGAAGTTTCCGTGGCCGTCTATAAGCGGATATCTTAGCGAAAAATCCTGTGCCATACGTACCATTGAATCGTAAACTGAGGCATCTCCGTGTGGATGATAACGACCGAGAACAGAACCTACAGTATCAGCACACTTTCTATATGCCTTATCAGGTGTAAGTCCGTTTTCATACATAGTATAAAGTATTCTTCTGTGAACAGGCTTTAATCCGTCACGCACGTCAGGGATAGCACGGCCAACGAGTACTGACATTGAATACTGAAGCATACTTTGTTTTACTTCTTCAACAATTTCTACAGGCTGAATGTTGGTTTCTTCATCACTCGGCCAATAAACTATTTCTTGCTTTGCCATTCTAAATCCCCTCCTTAAATATCCAAATCTGTTGCAAATATTGCATTTTCTTCAATAAATCTTCTTCTTGGTTCAACCTCTTCACCCATAAGCATTGTAAAAGTCTGGTCAGCAATTTCTGCATCTGCCATTGTAACCTTTAAAAGTGTTCTGTGTTCGGGGTCAAGTGTAGTTTCCCAAAGTTGTTCGGGATTCATCTCACCAAGACCTTTATAACGCTGAATATCAACATTTCCGCCTAATTGCTCAATAAAAGCATCTCTTTGCTCATCTGTGAAAGCATCATAGTATTTTTTACCCTTTGCAACACGGTAAAGAGGAGGTTGAGCCAAATAAATATGTCCTGTTTCAATAAGTTCTGGCATATAGCGGAAGAAAAACGTTAATAAAAGTGTTCTGATATGGCTTCCGTCAACATCGGCATCGGCCATAATCACAATTTTATCGTAACGAAGCTTATTTATATCAAAATTCTCCGCAATACCTGTTCCTAATGCTACTACAACAGGAGTTAATTTATCATTTCCGTAAACCTTATCAACCCTTGCTTTTTCAACGTTAAGCATTTTTCCCCAAAGAGGTAAAATAGCCTGATAGGTACTGTTTCTTCCCTCAACTGCAGAACCACCTGCACTGTCACCCTCAACAATAAATATTTCTGTTTTTGTTGGGTCATCTGATATACAATCCTTAAGTTTTTCGGGCATACGTGTTTTTCCGCCGATACCCGATTTACTTCTCTGCATATCGCGTGCTTTTTGAGCAGCCTCACGCGCATTTGAAGATGCTATAGACTTATCAAGAATAATCTTTGCCTCTGCAGGATTTTCTTCTAAATATTGCATTAGTTTATCGCTTACAATATTATTTACAAGTGTTCCTATTGAGGTATTGCCAAGTTTCGCCTTAGTCTGACTTTCAAACTGCGCGTCGGTAAGCTTAACGCTAACCACTGCAATAAGTCCTTCATTAATATCGTCTGCTTTAAGGTTGTTATCATTATCTTTTAAAAATTTAAAGTTTCTGCCGTATTTATTAACAACACGGGCAAGACTTGTTTTAAAACCTTGTTCGTGAGTACCGCCATCAATAGTATGGATTGTATTTGCAAAGGACATTATCTTAGTATCATAGCCTGTTGACCATAAAAGCGCAATTTCTGCAACAGAATCGCCGTGTGAACCGCTAAGATAAATTACATCACTGTTAAGACGGTCTTTCTTTGTTTTTGAAAGCAAAAATTCTACATAAGATTTTATACCTCCCTCAAAATGCAAATCTTCCTCTCGGTCGGGTTCTTCGGCATCGCTTCTGCAATCTTTTAATACAACGCGTATACCAGCATTAAGAAAAGCCTGCTCACGAAGTCTTTGAAGCAAAATATCAAAATCATAACGAGTAGTATCTGTAAATATTGTTGGGTCAGGTTTAAAAGTAACTCTTGTGCCTGTTTCGGTGGTATCGCCTATAATTTCAAGGTCGTTTACAATATTTCCGTTTTCATATCTTTGTTTATAAATATGCTCGCCGTTTGAAACTTCAACTTCGAGCCAACTAGATAAAGCATTAACAACCGAAGCTCCAACGCCGTGAAGACCGCCCGATACTTTATAACCGCTTCCGCCGAATTTACCTCCTGCGTGAAGTATAGTGAAAACAACAGTAACAGTAGGAATACCTTTTTGTGGGTTAATACCAACAGGAATACCGCGTCCGTTATCGGTAACTCTAACAATACCGTCATCAAGCAATTCAACTAAAATTTTGTCGCAATAACCTGCAAGCGCCTCATCTATAGAATTATCCACTATTTCATAAACTAAGTGGTGAAGACCGCGCTCTCCTGTAGAGCCTATATACATACCCGGTCTTTTTCTTACCGCTTCAAGTCCCTCTAATACCTGTATGGAATTTTCATCATAATTTTCTGTAACAGGCATATTCAATTCTTCATTCATTTTCTAATCTTTCCTTTCTAAAGATGAGCGTTTATTAAGAGTTACTGAGGAAATCTGTGAAATATAAACCTTTTTATCCTTTTTTCCTTTACTGCAAACAATAAAAGATTTAGGTAATTCATAGGAAACATTTATTACTCTTTTTTCTTTTTCTGCAAGGTTTAAAAATTTTCTTGTGTGTTTTGAAACTGTAGATGTATCAAGGTCGAATATTCCTACAACATCTTCCTCTTTTACTACAACTTCCTGTCCTAAATGTAAATACATCATATCACCGTTCCGTTCTTTACCGAAAAAATCTTTCCTGCTTTTAGATTTTTTACATTTTGCGGGTCACAGCAAGTAAGAAAAACCTGCATTTCTTTTACATGATTTAAAATAAAATTTTGTCGATTAGGATCTAATTCACTCATAACATCATCCATTAAACAGAGTGGACATTCACCGACTTTTTTTCTTATAACCTCTGCTTCAGCAAGTTTCAAGCTAATTGCTATACTTCTTTTTTGTCCTTGAGAAGAAAAACTTCGCGCATTGTTGCCGTTTATTTTAAAAATTATATCATCTCTGTGAGGACCTATAGAGGTTACTCCTCTTAACATATCTTCTCTTCTTGATAAAATTAATTTTTCTTTTAAATTATCAATATTTTCGTGTATGTATTCAATTAATAAATTTTCTTTTCCAGAAGATATACCGCTGTAAATAAAAGGTAAAAATTCTTCTAACTTTTCTATATACCTTTTTCTGAGTTCAATAATTCTTATTCCGTTAGCTACTATCTCACTTTCAAAAACATCAAGCATTACGCTTACGGTAGAATCATATTTTAATTCTTTTATAATATTATTTCTTTGAGATACTGCCCTTAAATAATTTTTAAGAATTTCTATATAAGAGGGATAAAGCTGACCTATTGCAACATCTAAAAATCTTCTTCTAACACTCGGCCCATCAGTTATAAGCCTTAAATCAATAGGAGAAAAAACAATAGCATTTATATTTCCGGCAAAATCACTGCTTTTTTTAACCTTTTTACCATTTATATAAAGTTCTTTTTTCTCAGCAATATTAATTTTGGCTTCTTTTTCTATTCCCTCGCTTTTAAATTTTGTTTCTAAAAGACAACTTTCTTTATTAAAATTAATAAATTCACGGTCTTTTGAACCTCTAAAACTTTTAGCACCCGTAAAAAGCCAAATACCCTCAATTAAATTGGTTTTTCCCTGCGCATTTTCACCACAAATAACATTCATATTGTCACAAGGAAATATTTCACAATTTATGATATTCCTGAAATTTTCAAGAATATAATTATTTATTATCATACTATAATAAATCCGTTTTCTTCAAATTCTACTCTGTCACCTTTGTAAAGCTTTTTTCCTCTCATAGTGCAAATTTCACCGTTAACCTTAACCTCACCGTTTTGTATAACTATTTTAGCGTGTCCTCCGGTTACACAAAAATTTGCAAGCTTTAAAGCAGAATCAAGCTTTATAAAATCTTCTTTAATTGAAATTTTCTCAAAATTCATTATTTCAACCTCATAGGCATTATCATATATTTAAATTCATCGCTATCACAAGGCTCTATCAACACACCTGTGTTAGGTCCGTTAAATAATATTCTGATTTTTTCAGTTTCACACGCTTTTAATGCATCTAAAAGATATCTTGAATTAAGACCAATTTCAAAATTTTCGCCCTCTAATTCAATATTAAAAGTTTCAGTAGCACGTCCGATTGATGTAGCACAAGTAAATACAACATTAAGTTCATTAAAATAACATCTTACGGGAGTAGAAAAAGATTCACTTATAAGAAGTGATACACGTTCTATTGTATCTATTAATTCTCTTGTATTTAAAACTACTCTCTGTTTAATTTCATCAGGCAAAGTTTTTTCAAAGTTAACAAAGTCGCCCTCTATTAAACGAGAAATAAAGGTATATCCATTTATTTTAAAACTTAAAAGTCTCTCGCCTACATTTATTTCAACATTTTCGGTTTCTTCATCTATAAGTTTTATTACTTCTGCAATTGATTTGCTTGTTGCAGTGAATGAAATTTCTCTATTTATATTAACCTTTTGTTTTCTGATAGCAAGTCTGTATCCATCAATAGCTACTAATTGCATTATACCGTCAGAAAAAGCAAAATTAAGACCTGTAAGAATAGGTCTTGCACCCTCATTCTGAGCAGCTGCAAAAATTACACCTTTTACATTTTCACAAAGAATTTTCCCGTCAACCAAAATAGTTTCTCCTTCAGCAACAGATGGCATTTCAGGAAAATCGGTTGCAGCCATTCCCATAATATCAAAAGTAGCCTCACCGCTTTTAATATGACAGTTTAATTTTTCGTCAGTAGAAATTTGAACATCTATTCCATTCATTCTTCTTAAAATATCTGCAAGTAAGCGGGCATTAATTACGATGTCTCCTGCTTGATCGCATTTTCCATAAATTTCTTTTTTCATTCCCATTTCAAGATTATATGAAATAAGGGTAATTTTTCCTTGTTCTGCAGAAATTAATATTCCCTCTAAAACAGGCATTGAGGTTTTAGAACCTACAACTCTTTGAAGTCTTGAAACAGCATCTAACAGTTTTGCTCGTTCACAAGTGAAAATCATAATTTTTCCTCCTAAAAAGAATATAATATAACAGTAATAATAATATAGGTGAATTTAGTGGAAAACCAACCTAAAAACGCTTTTTAAATGAATTTTATAGGTTAGTAAAAATCTTGATAAAAAGTTAATAAGTCGAACAAAATAATTTTTCCACATTTAAAATGATAACTTTGCGGTTAATTAAGGTGGAAAAGTTTTATAACTTAAAAACCGTTTTGAATATTACTTTTAAGGTTTTTAATAATATCGTCAACCAATTCCTTTTGATAAGGTTTGTCCTTCAAAAATGTTTCTACCTTTTCAACATTGTAAAGAACGGTTGTGTGGTCTTTACCGAAGCTTTCGCCTATCTGTTTAAAGGAAAGGTCAGTCATTTTACGTGAGATATACATTGCAACCTGACGGGCAATAACCAATGACTTTGTTCTTCTCTCAGATAGTATTTCTTCTTCGGTTACATTATAGGTTTTAGCAACCTCTGAAATAATTTTTTCTATTTTGATAGGCTCAGGTTTAGTGTCATTAATAACATCTTTTATGAATCCTTGAACAATAGAAAGAGTTGGAACGCGGTTTTGAATAGAAATAAAAGCTTTAAGTTTTTTAACAACACCCTCGAGCTGACGTGTGTTAACCTTTATATTTTCAGCAATATAATGAATTAAATTTTCACTTATTTCTATTCCCATCTGTTCTGACTTTGTTTTTATAATACCAACCCTTGTTTCATAGTCAGGGGTTGTAATATCAGCAAACAGTCCGCTTTCAAGTCTTGAACGAATACGGTCATCAAGAGTTTTAACCTCTCTTGGCGGACGGTCAAGGGTTACAACTATCTGTTTGTTATTTTGCAAAAGGGTATTAAAGGTATTGAAAAACTCTTCCTGTGTCTGTTCCTTACCCGCAATAAAGTGAATATCATCTATAAGAAGAACATCGGCGTTGCGGTATTTATTTCTGAAATCATCAATAGTTCCTATACCTATTTTACCGTCTTGCAAAGCTTTAATAAGCTCGTTTGTGAATTCCTCGCTTCGTATGTATTCGATTTTTTTAAGCGGAAATCTTTTTCTTATGTGATTTTTAATCGCAAGCATAAGGTGGGTTTTACCAACACCAGAAGGACCGTATATTACAAGAGGATTATAAGTAAAGCTGGGATTATCCGCAACTGCAATACTTGCCGCGTAAGCAAAACGATTTGTAGAACCAACAATAAAGTTTTTAAAGGAAAAGAAATCCTCAAAGGTAAGCCCCTCACTGAAAAGCTCTGCGTTGGAAATCTCAGCTTCCTCGTCTTTATAAATAATTCTTACTTTAATATCAATTCCCATAGAAATTTTAATTGCTTTTTGCAAAATAGGGGAATAGTTTTGTTCTATTATTCCTGCGGCATATTCATCGTTACAGGAAAGCACAAATTCACCATCACGAAAGGAAACGGGGTTAAGATCTCTTAAAAAGCAGTTGAAAGCAGTTTCCGTAATAAGATTTTTACATTCTTCGCTAACAATTCCCCAAATATCGTGTAACGAACTTACAGGCATTATGTAAACCACCTTTATATATTATTATATATTATATATTAATTATATATATAATAACATAAAGAAAAAATTTTTTCAACTTTTTTATATTAAAAACCTGAATAAAAATGCAGAAAATTACACAGTTTATGAATAGAAGTAAAAAAATAAGAAAAAAGGAGTAAAAATGGCTCTTAGAACAGACCTTGCAGTAGATGTAAATATAGAGGATTTAATGGGTTTAGAGGGTTTTAAAAAGAAAGAAAAAAAGATAGGCGAAGCAACTGTTACAACAGTTAATATTTCAGACAGCAAAACTGCTATTAAAATAGGTAAGCCAGAGGGAAATTATATAACGGTTGAGTTTCCTGAAATAGAAAAAATTACCGATAGCAAAACAATAGAAAATGAAATAAAAAATGCGCTTTTTTCACTTTTAGGCGAGAAAAAAGATAACATACTTGTAATTGCACTTGGCAACGAGGAAATAACAAGCGATAATATAGGTCCTGCAACGGCAAAAAGACTGCTGGCAACAAGGCATATTGCAGGTTCTTTTGCTGAACAAATAGGTTTAAAGGGCCTTAAAAGCGTTTCGGTTATAACTCCGAGTGTTCTTGGCAAAACAGGCATTGAAACAAGTGAATTTTGCGAAAGTATAGTAAAAAAAATAAAGCCTGAAGCAGTGCTTGTGATTGATGCTTGTGTATCATCAAGCACAAAG
>JAZNJT010000080.1:0-3419 GCA_045578145.1 Acutalibacteraceae bacterium | reverse complement strand
GAAGAAATCATGTGGGAATGCCGCAACTGCGGACATTTGGTTATCGGCAAAAAAGCTCCTCAGGTTTGCCCCGTTTGCAACCACCCACAAAGCTATTTTGAGGTTAGAAAAGAGAATTATTAAAATAAAAAACCTTCCTTTGGGAGACTTCTCATAAGGAAGTCTCCCAGTTTTATTCGCCAAAGGCGAGTTCTATTGCTTCGCAGTGATATTTGTCTTGCGACAAGTGTTATTGCCTTCGGCAGTTTTTTGGTGAATAAAATAACACTGAAACTGCAAGGTTTCAATAACACTATTGCGTCTGCAATAATATCACTTCGTCGAAGTCGGAATAAAACTTGAAAGACTATCAGTTTTTATGTATAATAATTTTGAGGTGATAACATTGGCTGATAGCATTTTAAGAGATAAAGCAAAAGAGTTTGCAAAGACTATTGTTTTTCTCTGTCGTGATATGAAATTAAATCATAAAGAATCAGTTTTAATCAATCAATTACTCCGTTCCGCTACTTCAATTGGCGCCAATTTGCACGAAGCACAATACGCTCAAGGAACAAAAGATTTTATTTCTAAACTTGAAATAGCTCAAAAAGAATGTTACGAAACGGAATATTGGCTTGAACTTCTATTTGAAACCAATTGTATGAATGAAGAAAATTATAAAGCGTTACAAAACGATTGTGGTGCTATTCGCAGAATGTTAATATCTTCGCTCAAAACGATTAAATCAAAATAAGGGTTTGGGCTTAGCCCTTGACGGCATTTGTACATACAAATGCGATGCTGGTTCTATCCGAATAACTAAGCCTTGCAACAGGAAATTAAGTAACAAAAAAGATATGAGAGTTTTTGTTTTCTCTCATATCTTTTTTATTTCATTTTAAGCTTTAATAAATAAATTGTAATGCTACTACCCAACAAAATAACTACTGATATAATCGTTAAAATTATGTTCAGATTATTACTTTTATGTTTTTCGTTGGAATTATTAGTAGCGTTTGATTGTTTGCTATCTTCTATTGTGCTTTCTGTTTTATCAGTTTCTATTGTATCCTTTGCGGAATTCGAGGTTTCTGTATAAGTTGTGTTTGAAGAATTTCCGGTATCTGTTTGAGAAGTTATATCTTTATGGCTTGATATAGTGTTTTGCAAAGCACTCGTTGTACTTGTGAAAGATTTAGATGAAGTTGAAACAACACTTTCCGTAGATGAGTTTTGAGATTGGCTTTGGTTAGAAGTATTTGGATTTGAAGTGATTGATTGTGTTGTGTTGCTTTGGGTATTTGAAGAAGTGTTTTCAATAGAAGTATCAATCTTTGTATCATAAGTTATCAAGTTTGATGTATTGGGCATATTAGAAATATTTTCCCAAGAATAAAACTTTAAATCACCATTTTCATAAGTAAATTGTATTTTATTTGTTGCCAACAATTCAACAGCTTTGAGTTTATTTTCATAATCTAAAACTGTTATATAATCTTTTCCCTCTACTGCATTATCAGGTTTTTCATAATAATCATCAATAGTGTATCCATATACAGTATAATAATTATTACTCTCTATTGTATAACCGATGAAGTGAAAGGCTAGAGACCAACCCCCATCAATAAAATTAAACAAATCATATGTTTGTTCGTTTTCGTTATATGATAAGAAAGGGTTATCAAGTAATAAATTGAAATCAATATTGGCAAAATGTTTATTTACCGTATTTTCAAACCATTCAGCAGAAACTGTTGTAGGAGTGGGAATATGATGTTCAAAATCATATTTTGATAATATGTATGTTAGAATAGCACCAGAATGCAATTCAAATTTTCCTATATCATATGTATATTTACCACATTCATAATCAGTAGTGTCATAACTAATATCATCATATCGTAACATTCCCCACCATAGTAGATTACATTCTTTATAGAAAACTTCACTATGATTTACATTTATAGCATTTGCTGGCAAATAAATTATACCGCATAAAAAAATAATGGTTAAAAATATCGATAAAAATTTTTTCATTTGAATTCTCCTAAAATAAAAAAGTGTGTGCAACCGAAGTTACACACACCGAAAAATGCGGAACCTCGTTTTGCTACCACACAAAATTCCGACACTTCACAGAAGATGCGAAAATAGAAGTCCGCATTTTTACCGAAATAAAAATACAACTTCTGCAAAATGTCATATTGAATTTTGTGTGGTGAACACATTATATCACAATCAATTTATAATGTAAAGTATTAGAAAAAATTAAGAGTAACAGATTTTTAATCTGTTACTCTTAAACATCCTTATGAAAAGTAGCCTTTCGGAAGGTTTTTTATTTTGCAAGATAAATTAATAGCACCGAAACATCAGCAGGGCTGACACCCGAAATTCTTGATGCTTGCCCGATATTTTCGGGTTTAATTTTCTTTAATTTTTCAATTGCCTCAAGGCGCAAACCCTTAATCTTATCATAATCAATATCCGAGGGGATTATTTTGCTTTCAAGCCGTAGCATTTCGTTAACCTGTGCTTGCTGACGCGAAATATATCCCTCATACTTAATTTCCACCTCAACCTTTTCCTTTATGCTAAAGGGAAGCTCAGGGCGTTCCTTATCAAAGGGTGCTAAAATTTCATAATCAAGCTGCGGTCTTTTAATTAAATCAGAAAGTCGCATACCCGTAGTCATTGGTGCAGTGCCTTTTTCCTCTAAAATTTTATTAAGCTCGGGGTTTGGTCCTAAAAAGGTGGATTTCACACGTGCAATTTCCTTTTCCTTTAAATGACATCTTTCTCTGAATTTTTCGTAAGTATCATTATTAACAAGACCAATTTTGTGACCTATCGGCATAAGGCGTTCATCTGCATTATCCTGACGGAGCAATAACCTGTATTCACTGCGCGATGTCATCATTCTATACGGGTCCATACAACCTTTTGTCACAAGGTCATCAATAAGAGTTCCTATATACGATGAAGAACGAGAAAGCACAAGAGGCTCCTCACCCTTTATTTTAAGCGCGGCGTTAATACCCGCGATAAGTCCTTGAGCTGCCGCCTCCTCATAACCCGAGGAACCGTTAAACTGACCTGCTCCGTACAATCCCGAAAGGCCTTTCATTTCGAGAGTTGGCAACAAAAACAGGGGGTCTACACAGTCATACTCTATAGCGTAAGCATTACGCATTATCTTAACATTCTTGAGGCAATCCACGGTTTTGTAAAGCTCAATCTGTACCTCCTCAGGAAGTGATGAGGAAAGTCCTTGAAGATACATTTCCTCAGTATCTTCACCGCAAGGCTCAATAAAGAACTGATGCCTTTTTTTATCGGCAAACCGCATTATTTTGTCCTCAATGCTCGGACAGTAGCGAGGCCCAACACCCTCGATATCCCCTGCATAAAGCGGTGAGCGGTTTATATTTTCGATG
>JAZNJT010000079.1:0-6341 GCA_045578145.1 Acutalibacteraceae bacterium | reverse complement strand
AAGGATGCGCTTTCAGCTGAAAAGCAAGAGGCGCTCACAAAAGCTCTTGCCGATGGTTTTAAGGATAATAAAATCGCAATTTACAACTCTAATTCTGTAAGTCCTACAATGGCAGGAACATTCTTTGTGAAAAGCTTGGTAGCAGTTATTATTACTGCTGTATTGGTTGTAATTTACGTTGGTATCCGTTTTAGAAAAATAGGAGGTATATCTGCGGCTCTTACAGCTCTTGTAGCGCTTGTATTAGATGTACTTATAACCTTCTTCACCTGTGTTATTTTCCGTTTGCAGATTGATTCAAACTTCATTGCGGTAGTTCTCACAATGCTTGGCTATTCACTTAACGATACAATCGTTGTTTACGACCGTGTACGTGAAAATAAGCGCCTTTATCCCGAAAATGAAATCGGTGATACGGTAAATATGAGTATTAATCAGACTCTTATAAGAAACATTGTTACCTCAGTTACAACCTTCTTAGCTGTTATGACTATTGTGGTTGTATCCGAAATGTTTGGGCTCCAGAGTCTTCGCACCTTTGCTATTCCTATGGCATTTGGTCTTATTTCAGGCGGTATTTCTTCACTTTGCATTTCAGGTCCGCTTTGGGTTATCTGGAAAAGAAGAAAAGCTAAAAAGGCTTAATAAAGTAAAATCAAACACCGTTGAGATTTCTCAACGGTGTTATTTTTATCCTACTTGATTGTTAGAGCCTATTGTTACTGTTGTGGAATAGTATCTTCCGTTTCTGTAAAGCTTGATTTTAACATTTTCGTCGGGTGTAGCTTTATTTAAAAGGTCTTCTAATACGTTATATTCTATAATTTTTTTTCCGTCAAATTCGGTGATAATATCGGCTTTTCTAATCCCTGCATTATATGCGGGGCTACCTTCGGCAACGCTTAAAACTACTGCGCCTACAGGATATCCGTAGCTTTTTAGCACTTCTGCTGTATATCTCTCACTTACGGTAATGCCTATATAAGGTTCGGGTGAATTTTCACGCTCAATAATTTTTTTACACAAATCAGCAACAGTGTTTGAGGGAATTGCAAATCCCATTCCTTCATAAGCATCTGCTACTATTTTTGAACTGTTAATTCCAACAAGCTCGCCCTTAGTATTAAGTAATGCGCCGCCTGAGTTTCCTGGGTTTATTGCGGCATCGGTCTGGACAAGTTCAATATTCGAATCAGATGATACCACTCGGTCAAGCCCGCTTATAACACCGTAGGTCACGCTTCCCATATATTCAAGACCGCCGGGGTTTCCAATGGTTACAACATATTGCCCGACTTTTAATTTTTCGGAATCTGCAAATGTGGCGGGTGTTAGGTTTTTAGCTTTTATTTTAATTACCGCAAGGTCAGCTGAGATATTGTAGCCTACAACTGTTGCGGTATACGGTTCTGTAGAAGCGCTTTCTATAAACACCTCTATTTTAGAACCTGATTTGTTTGTCACAGCATCTCCGATAACGTGGTAGTTTGTGATAATATATCCGTCTGCCGAGTAGATAACGCCGCTTCCCTCTCCAGAGGCCTGACTTGTACCACCGAAAAAGTTCATAACCGATGTGGTGGTTTTTATACCCACAACACTTTTGATGCATTTGGTGGCTACTGCCTCTACTACAGATTCTACCGTTTCTTCAATGTTTATGTTAACATTATTTATCGGTCTGTTTTGCGTATCTGTTCCACTATTATCGGAAAGATAAGTATATAATACCCCAAAACTGCTTACCGCACCAATTACTGCTGCAAGTATTGAGGATAGCACTACGGCGCTTGCGCCGTACCGCTTTTTATCTTTTTTAGTTTTTTTAGGCTTTGGCGGTGTATAGATGAAATTAGGGTTGTAGCCCTTGTAATCATTTTCTATAGGTTCGTCCTGTATAATTTCTTTTTTAGGTCTTGTGTAAAACCCGCCGTAAGAATTATTTTCTGCGTTTACGGGCTCGACCTTGTCGAAACCTTCGAACTCGCGATTATTGTTAAATTCGTCCATACTATGACTCCTTTGTTTTTTAAGTGTATTATAAATTTATTTTATTGCAAATGTCATTCTAATATGTGAATATTCGGTTAACAATTGTATGAATAACGCTAAAAATCAAACACAAACTATAAAGAGTAAGCGTTTAAAGGAATTGATTTTATGTGTGGAATAGTTGGCTTTTCTGGTAAAAGCAATGCAGTGGATTTTTTGTTACAAGGACTTGAAAAGCTCGAATATAGAGGTTACGATTCAGCGGGGATCGCTTTGTGCAGTAACGGTGAGATTAAAACTGTAAAGACGGTGGGCAGAATAGAAATGCTTGCCCAAAAATGTGAAACTGCTGATATATCTGGTGAAATAGGCATAGGTCATACACGTTGGGCAACACACGGAAAACCCTGTGAGGAAAATTCGCATCCCCACCTTAGCAACAATATGAAATTCTCAGTTGTTCATAACGGAATTATTGAAAATTATATAGAATTAAGGCAAGAGCTTGAGAAAGATGGATTTGTTTTTCATAGCGAAACCGATACCGAGGTTATCCCCAATTTATTACAGAAGTATTATAACGGTGACTTAAAAAATGCGGTCAATAAAACAATATTGAGGCTCAAAGGCTCGTATGCTTTAGGTATTTTATGCAAAGATCATCCCGATACTCTTGTTGCAGTAAAACAGTTTAGTCCAATTATAATAGGGATTGCTGATGACTGCAATATAATCGCATCTGATGTTACTGCAATAGCTCCTAGAACTCAAAAAATAATATATATCGAGGATGGCGATGTAGCTTATATTACTGCAAATTCGGTGGAGATATACTCTGATTTGCTTATGGTAGAAAGAAAAATTTCCACAGTTGACTGGGATATAGGTACTGCTGAAAAAGGCGGATATAAGCATTTTATGATGAAAGAGATATACGAACAGCCTGCAGTTTTGCGACGAGTGTTAAATGAATATTTAAATGATAGTGAAATATGTTTTAAAAATTTCAATATAGACCAAAAATATATAAATAAAATTGATAGAATAGTTATAACAGCTTGCGGCTCGGCTTATCACGCCGGTGTTGCGGCAAAGTATTTGTTTGAGGAGCTAATAGGTATACCAACTGAGGTTGATTTGGCAAGTGAATTCAGATACCGAAATCCTATTATAACCTCTAAAACACTTACAATAGTTATAAGCCAATCGGGTGAAACTGCAGACACTCTTGCCGCTTTGACCGAGGCTAAACGCCGAGGCAGTCATACCGCAAGTATTGTAAATGTAGAGGGAAGCGCTATTGCTAAAATGTCCGACAGTGTTATTTACACTTTGGCAGGTCCCGAAATTGCGGTAGCTACTACAAAGGGTTATACATCACAACTCATTTGTCTTTATTTGTTGGCAATTTTTATGTCAGATAAAATTTCATCAGACCAAAAGGCAGAACTTATAAGCGAACTAAAGAAACTGCCCTCAAAAATTGAAGAGGTTTTAAGCGGGCAGGAAAAAATTGCGGATGCGGCAAAGAGGTTTACTAAACCAGAATCAATATTTTTTATAGGCAGAAATATGGATTATGCGGTAGCGCTCGAAGCGTCGCTAAAGCTCAAGGAAATATCTTATATTCATTCTGAGGCTTTAGCCGCAGGGGAACTAAAGCATGGCACAATTTCCCTTATAGAAGATGGGACTTCTGTTATTGCTCTTTGCGGTTATGAAAGGCTAAATGATAAGCTTTTGAGTAATATCCGCGAGGTTATTACAAGAGGAGCTAATGTGCTTTGTGCTACAAATGATAAAAATATTGCGGCATCGGTGGGTGCGAGTGTATTATCGATACCAAAATCCAATCCTCTTTTTACCGCTCTGACAGAAATAGTACCGTTTCAAATTTTCGCGTATTATATAGCTTTATATAAGGGTTGTGATATAGATAAGCCGCGCAATCTTGCAAAGTCGGTAACTGTTGAATAAAAATTAAAAAAAATTTTATTATAGCTATTGAAAGATTTTAAATAATGAGTTATAATATATTGTTGTGATAAGTAATATATCACTTAATTTGCTCAATAGAGAGGACGAAAATTTATGTCAGACAATGCTCGACTCATAGGTACGGTATCAAGAGGTATCAGATGCCCCATTATTCGTGAGGGGGACAACCTTGCTCAAATCGTATCAACAAGCGTACTTGAAGCCGCAAAAAGTGAGGGTTTTTCACTTCGCGACCGCGATGTTATTTCCCTTACTGAGTCTATAGTTGCTCGCGCACAGGGTAACTATGCTTCGGTGGATGACATAGCAACAGACATTAAATCAAAATTCGGTGAAGAAACCGTTGGTGTTATTTTCCCGATTTTATCACGCAACCGTTTTGCAATCTGTCTTAAAGGTATTGCAAGAGGTGCTAAGAAAATAGTGCTGATGTTAGCTTATCCCTCAGATGAGGTTGGCAATGAGCTTGCAGACTGGGATAAGATTGACGAGGCGGGAATTAACCCTCATTCAGATGTTTTATCACTTGAGCGCTACCGTGAAGTGTTCGGTGTTCATCCGCTTGAGTTCACAGGCGTTGACTATGTTGAATATTATCAAAATCTTATTAAGTCCGAGGACTGTGAGGTCGAGATTATATTTGCTAATCAACCCAAGGCTATTCTTGATTATACAGATTGCGTTCTCGCTTGCGATATTCATACACGCGCAAGAACAAAGCGTTTGCTTAAAAAAGCAGGTGCTAAAATAGTTTTTGGTTTAGATGATGTATTAAATAAGTCTATTAACGGAAGCGGTTGTAACGAAAACTACGGTCTTTTGGGCTCTAATAAGTCTACCGAGGATAAGGTAAAGCTTTTCCCGAGAGAGTGCAAGCCTTTAGTACTTGAAATTCAAAAGCTTATTAAAGATGCTACAGGTAAGAATGTTGAAGTAATGGTTTACGGCGATGGCGCTTTTAAAGACCCCAAGGGAAAGATTTGGGAACTTGCAGACCCTGTTGTTTCTCCCGCGTTTACTGACGGTCTTATCGGCACACCAAATGAGTTAAAACTTAAGTATTTAGCAGATAACGATTTTAAAGATCTTTCGGGTGACGCTCTTAAAGAGGCTATTTCAAACAGCATAAAGGCAAAGAGTGGCAGTCTTGTTGGTAATATGGCAGCTCAGGGTACAACACCACGTCAACTTACTGACCTTATCGGTTCTCTTTGTGACTTAACCTCAGGTTCTGGTGATAAGGGAACACCTGTTGTGCTTGTTCAAGGTTATTTCGATAACTATACAAACTAATTTTACGGGAGGAATATAAATGGATACAAATGTACGTCCCGAATCAATGGCTCGTATTACTACAAAGGAATTGGCAGATGCCTTTATTGAGGAGCAGATAGCAGCTGTTCGCGAACAGGTAGGAGATAAAAAGGTTTTGTTAGCCCTTTCGGGCGGTGTTGATTCTTCGGTTGTTGCAGCGCTTCTTATTAAGGCTATAGGCAAACAACTTGTTTGTGTGCATGTTAACCACGGTCTTATGCGTAAGGACGAGTCAGAGAATGTTATTAAGATTTTTAAGGATGAGCTTGATGCTAACCTTATTTATGTTGATGCTACTGACCGTTTCTTAGATCTTTTGGCAGGAGTGTCGGACCCAGAGAAAAAGAGAAAGATTATAGGTGCGGAATTTATAAATGTTTTTGCCGATGAGGCACGCGCGCTCCAAGATATTTCTTTCTTGGCACAGGGTACTATTTATCCCGATATCCTTGAAAGCTTTAAACAAGCAGAGGGAAAAAAGGCTGTTAAATCACATCATAATGTAGGCGGTCTTCCTGAGGATTTACAGTTCGAGCTTGTAGAGCCTATAAAATTACTTTTTAAGGATGAGGTTCGTGTTGTAGGAGAGGCTTTAGGACTACCTCACGCTATGGTATACCGTCAGCCATTCCCGGGTCCAGGTCTTGGAGTTAGATGTCTCGGCGCAATTACAAGAGATAGACTTCACGCTCTTAGAGAAGCAGATGCAATTTTGCGCGATGAGTTCGATAAATGCGGTCTTGCAGAAAAGGTTTGGCAGTATTTTGTGGTTGTTCCCGATATAAAAAGCGTTGGAGTTAAGGACGAAAGCCGTTATGAAGGCTGGCCCGCGATTATCCGCGCAGTAAATACCACCGATGCTATGAGCGCTACTATCGAAGAAATACCATATAGTATACTTCACAAGATTACTGACAGAATAACTCACGAGGTTGAGGGTATAAACCGCGTGCTTTTAGACCTCACGCCAAAGCCCATCGGCACTATCGAGTGGGAATAATACCAAAAACGCTGAAAACCCGCATAAACACTGGGTT
>JAZNJT010000078.1:0-6321 GCA_045578145.1 Acutalibacteraceae bacterium | reverse complement strand
TTCGCGTGTTAAAGCCTCAAAAATTTTTGAAAATGACGTTTGTGAAGTCTTAAGCTATTTAAATATGCCTGATGTCAAATTTATAGTAGATATAAAACAGGGCAGATACACAAAAAACGGTTGTGACTCACTTGAATTCTTAATAAGTGCAAATGCAGGAGAAAGTGTTAAACCGCTTTCAAAAATTGCTTCCGGCGGTGAATTATCAAGAACAATGCTTGCAATTAAAAGCGTTTTACTTGATAATGACAGTGTAGGTACAATGATTTTTGATGAAATTGATACAGGTATTAGCGGTTTTGCAGCAGAAAAGGTGGGTACTCAACTCAAAAAGGTATCCTCTTATAAACAAGTAATTTGTGTAACTCATTTAGCACAAATTGCAGCTAAAGCCGATAATCATCTGCTTATTGAAAAAACTGCCCAAAACGGAAGAACATACACCAAGGTTTCTACATTACAAACAGAGGATAGAATTAATGAAATTGCCAGAATTATGTCTGGCAGTGAAGTTACAAGTAATTTATACAATTCTGCAAAGGAATTATTAGATAGGAGTTAATATAATGAAAATTTATGATGAATTAGTAGCGCGCGGACTTATCGCACAAGTTACAGATGAGAATGAAATCCGTGAGCTTGTAAATAACGGAAAGGCTACATTTTATATTGGTTTTGACCCTACAGCTGACAGCCTACATGTTGGTCACTTTATGGCTCTTTGCCTTATGAAGCGTCTTCAAATGGCGGGCAACAAGCCTATAGCTCTTATTGGCGGAGGTACAGCTCATATCGGAGACCCCTCGGGCAGAACAGATATGCGTTCTATGATGACAGCAGAACAAATTCAGCACAACTGTGACTGTTTCAAAAAGCAAATGAGTCGCTTTATTGAATTCGGTGAGGGCAAGGCTCAGATGGTCAACAATGCCGACTGGCTTTTAAAACTTAATTATATTGATGTTCTACGTGAGGTTGGAGCGCAGTTTTCAGTTAACAATATGCTAAGAGCCGAATGCTACAAACAAAGAATGGAAAAAGGTCTTTCATTCTTAGAATTTAACTATATGATTATGCAAAGCTACGACTTCTATCATTTATATAAAGAGTATGGCTGCAATATGCAGTTCGGCGGCGATGACCAATGGAGCAATATGCTCGGAGGTACTGAGCTTATACGCAAAAAGCTCGGTAAGGACGCCTTCGCGATGACTATTACACTACTTCTCAATTCAGAGGGCAAAAAAATGGGTAAAACCGTTGGCGGTGCCGTTTGGTTAGACCCTGAAAAAACCTCACCTTATGAATTTTATCAGTATTGGCGCAATGTTGACGATAAAGATGTATTAAAGTGCATCAGAATGTTAACATTTTTACCGCTTGAAGAAATTGATAAAATGGATGAATGGGAAGGTAGTCAGTTAAATACTGCTAAGGAAATTCTTGCATTTGAGCTTACTCAGTTAGTTCACGGCGAAGATGAAGCTAAAAAAGCCCAAGATACCGCGCGCGCTGTATTCTCAGGCAAAGGCTCAAATGAAAACATGCCTACTACCGAACTCTCTGCAGACGACCTTACAGACGGTAAAATCGGCGTGCTTGATATGATGCTTAAAGCAGGTCTTATTGCATCAAAGGGCGAGGGAAGACGTCTTGTACAACAAGGTGGTGTCAGCATTAATGATGCTAAAATTACCGACCCCGCATATAGCCTTTCTGCATCAGATTTTGAAAATGAAATTATCCTTAGAAAAGGTAAAAAGGTTTTCAATAAGTTTATACTTGGTTAATTTTTAGGCAGGCTTTTTGTCTGCCTAAAATAATATGCAATATTTATAATTTTTGCGGTAATATAATATAGGTGATATATTTGTTGATTTTTATTATTGCTTTAATTTTGTTTTTCGCGGTCATTATTTACTACTTTTTCTCTATTGCTTTTGTTAAGCATAATATCGGTAATACAGATGATATGAATGACAGTATTAATAAGCCTTTGGAAAAGTATAAAGGCATAATTTCAAAAGGTATCGAATTTATAAATAATGAGCCTTATAAATGGGTACATACCCAAAGCTTTGACGGCCTTACACTTTATGCCAGATATTTTGATAATTCTTCAGATAAATCCATAATATTGTTCCACGGCTACCGTTCATCTGCGGCGCGTGATTTTTCATGTGCCGTTGGTATGTATAAAAGCTTTGGTTTCAATGTTTTTCTTTGCGACCAAAGAAGTCACGGCAGAAGCGAGGGCAGACTCATCACTTTCGGTGTAAAGGAAAAACACGACGCTGTAAGCTGGTGTGAGTTTATAAGTGAAAAGTATTCACCTAAACAAATAGTTTTGGGCGGCATGTCAATGGGTGCTACAACCGTGCTTCTAAGTTTGGGACAAAAACTTCCGCAAACTATAAAAGCAGTTATTGCTGATTGCGGTTTTTCTTCGCCAGTTGCAATTATTAAAAAGGTAGCGCGTCAGTCTTTTAAAATCAACGCAACTGTTTTTTTACCGTTTTTAGACCTTTACTGCAGATTATTCGGTAATTTCTCTATTTACAAAAACGATACCTGCGATGCGATAAGTAAAACTAATATTCCTATTATGCTTATCCACGGTAAAGACGACGGATTTGTACCTTGTGAAATGTCAAAAGAAGCTTATAAATATGCCAACAAAAAATCAAAGCTATTAATTGTTGATAAAGCAGACCATGGTCTCAGTTATCTTGTTGATACAAAACTAGTTGAAAATGAAATCAAAAATTTCTTAAAAGAATGTGAATTATATTGACTTTTTGAGTATTTAATAATACAATATATTGTAGAAGGGAAGTGTTGTTTTGCTGAAAAATTGTAAACTGTTTTCATTAATACTATCGTTGTTGATTATAATTTCTGTTTGCGGTTGCAGTCCTGTTGATAATGATTACGGTGTTTCTTCTGAAACTGATAGTTCACAAAGTAAATTCCAGTCAGTTGAAGATACAAAAATTATGTCTTCAGACAGGGTAATGTCACAATATTTTGATATAAGCCTTTTTGATGAAGAAAATTATTCTGATATTTATTTAGGTAAAAAGTTCAAGATTGATGCAGTTATTAATAATTCGACTTTTAAAGTGCCTACAAAACTTGATGATTTTAAAGAGATTGGCTGGTATTTGTGTGAGGGAAATACCTATGATGAAAATTCATTGGTTTTTGCATATGAGACCGTTGATTTATATTTTAAAAATGAAAACGGAGTAAGGATTTTTGCACAGGCTTATAATTCATCGCGTTCTTCAAAACAACTTTTTGAGTGCTATATTGTAAAATTCAAAATTGATAACAATTTTTACGCTGATTCCGAAAACTATATCGGTTTTAATGTTAACGGAATTGATAATACCATGGCTATTACCGATATTGTTAATATTTTAGGTACTCCATCTCATTTTTATAAGGTGTCTGACACATCGTATTATCTTGATTATTTTATCACAAAAAAAGATAGACGTAATGGTATAACGGTTTACATTAACCCTGTTGACGATTTAATCACAGCTATTGAATTTTCTTATTATAAATAATTTAATGCCGCTTTCTTGCGGCATTTTTTTAAGGAGTAGTTTATGAATAAGCATTTATTACAAGCAGAAATTTTGCTTCCAAAAAAAGATTTTTCAAAATGGTCGGTTATTGCTTGCGATCAATATACATCTGAGCCAAAATATTGGGAAGAAACAAAAAAAACTGTAGGAGAAAGTGTTTCGTCGTTAAATTTAATATTGCCTGAGGTTTATCTTTCAACCGATAACTCAGAGCGTATAAATTCAATTAACAGCACAATGGATAATTACATAGAAAATGATGTGTTTGACAGTTTCAGCAATACAATAATTTACACCTGCCGTACTCTTAAAAACGGTAAGAAAAGACACGGACTTATAGGACTTATCGATCTTGAAGATTATTCCTATGAAAAAGGCGCTAAAACAGCTATCAGAGCTACTGAGGAAACTGTTGTGGACAGAATTCCGCCTCGAGTTGAAATTCGTAAAGACGCTGTTTTAGAACTTCCGCACATTATGCTTTTAATTGACGACCCTGAGCGCACTGTAATAGAGCCGATAGCAAAAAAATCCGATAATCTTAAAAAACTTTATGATTTTGAACTTATGCAAAATGCAGGCTCAATAATCGGTTTTAAACTTACTGATGATTGTGTTAATGATGTTCAGTCGGCTTTAAATACACTTAAAAATAATAGTGCTGACGGACTACTCTTTGCTGTAGGTGACGGTAATCATTCATTAGCCACCGCAAAGGAATGTTACAGAATGGGTTGTGGAAGCAGATTTGCATTAGTCGAGGTTGTTAACATTCACGATTTTTCTTTAGAATTTGAGCCAATTTACAGAGTTGTTTTCGGCGCCAATGCTGAAAAATTAATTTCTGATTTTATAAATTGGTGCGGGGAAGACGAAAGCGTTAATTCGCAGAAATTTACCTGTATTTATAACGGAATGGAAAAAGAAATACGTGTAAAAGCTAAGGGCACATTGTGTGTAGCAACATTACAAGCATTTTTAGATGAGTATTTAAAGTCTAATGATGACTTAAAGCTTGATTATATTCACGGAACTCACTCAGTACGTGAGCTATGCAAACAAAACAACACCGTTGGATTTATTTTTAGCGGAATGGAAAAATCAGAGCTATTCAAGGCGGTTTCGCAAGACGGCTCTTTACCTAGAAAGACCTTCTCAATGGGTTGTGCTGATGATAAACGTTTCTATTTAGAAGCAAGAAAAATAAAATAAAAATCAAGCCGTCGTAAGACGGCTTTTTTATTTTTAATAAACAAAATATAACAGCTTTGTTAAATTTTATTAATAACAAAAATTGTCGAAAATCCGTTGACACAAAAGGTCAAAACTGATATAATAAAAAGGTATTTTGAAGTATTATGAGAGGTATAAAAAAATTGAGAATTTATAAAAAAGCTTTATCTGTTTTTATTATTTTCACTTTATTGTTTATAAGTTTTTTCAATTCAAACATTACTAAAGTTTCAGCTGCAGAAAAAAATATTGTACATATTTTTGGTACAGATGTTAATGTCCGTGAGAAGAAAACTACATCATCTACATCTATTTGTAAAATTTATAATGATGTTGCAGAATTACTTTCTGACGAGGGTGAATGGTTAAAAATCAAGTACAATAACTACGGTACTGACATTATAGGATATATTAAATATAATGAGGGTTGGATACGAAAACTTACATATAACCCCGATTACAGAGATTCAAATTTTGAAGCTCAAATAAACGCTTTTCCCGAAAGTTATAAAGAATCTTTGCGTCTAATACATTCTATATATCCAAATTGGAAATTCACTGCCGTTAACGTAGATATTTCAATACCAGATGCTGTCGCTTTAGAAGTTCCAATGCTTGCAGAAAAACCCGAGAATATTATTATGCGAAAATTGGTTCATATGACTGACCATCCTGTTTCCTGGCGTTCAATGGGATATGCTGCATATGATTGGTCCAATAACAACTGGGCTACTCGAGACGGTAATTGGACCGGAGCTTCAAAAGAGGTTGTAGCCTATTTTATGGATCCAAGAAATTTTTTAGTTCCAGGCAAAATATTTATGTTTTTAAGCCAAACTACATCTTCAACTAATGCAACAATTGAAGATGTAAGAGAAATCGTTAATAAAACTTTTATGAAAAACGGCTACCCTACATTTACAGGTGATGAATACGGCGGAGATTATGCAAGTTTAATTTTAGCCGCTGGTAGAGCCAATAATATAGACCCTTGTGTTCTCGCTGCTATTATATGGCAAGAACAGGGAAGTGGTAAAAGTAAATTGATTTCTGGCGAGTCCGGTTTTTATAATTTTTTCAATATTGGTGCTACCGGAAACACAAACGCTGATGTTATTGCAAACGGTATAGCACGTGCTTCTAGTGAAGGATGGGATACAATCCCTAAATCGATTATCGGCGGTGCTCATTTCTTAAAAGATAAATATATTAATTTTGGACAAGACACATTCTTCTTCCAAGGCTTTAATATTATTGATACTGCAAATATTTGGCGCCAATATGCAACCAACGTTCAAGATTCCTATAATAAAGGTTATTTCTCAGGAACACCATATTTTTCACATTTTGATTATCAGTTAGAATTTAAAATACCTGTATATAAAAATATGACAGATTATGTTTATAAACGTCCTGTCGAAAACGAAAAGTTGAACAATTATTATATTAATTCTATTAACGTATCTAATAACTCTCTAACTCCGTCTTTTTC
>JAZNJT010000077.1:0-17225 GCA_045578145.1 Acutalibacteraceae bacterium | reverse complement strand
GCAGGCGGTGGTTATGCTCAAGTTGTACCAATGGAAGATATCAATCTTCATTTCACTGGTGACTTTCATGCGATTGGCGCGGCTAACAATTTACTTGCCGCTATGCTTGATAACCACATTCATCAGGGAAATTCCTTAGGTATTGATGTAAGACGAATTACTTGGAAACGCTGTGTTGATATGAATGACAGACAGTTGCGTTTTGTAACCGACGGTCTTGGTGGTAAGGTCAACGGTGTTCCTCGTGAGGATGGTTTTGATATTACAGTTGCAAGTGAAATTATGGCTGTTCTTTGTCTTGCTTCTGATATAGCAGATTTAAAGAAAAGATTATCTAAGATTATTGTTGGATATAACTTTAATGACCAACCTGTAACTGCAGGAGAACTCAAAGCTGAGGGAGCTATGGCAGCACTTTTAAAGGATGCTATAAAGCCTAATCTTGTACAGACACTTGAGGGCACACCGGCTTTAGTACACGGCGGACCTTTTGCTAATATAGCTCACGGTTGTAACTCTGTTACTGCAACCAAACTTGCTTTAAAGCTTGGTAATTATGCTATCACGGAAGCTGGTTTTGGAGCTGACCTTGGTGCTGAAAAATTCCTTGATATAAAGTGCAGAATGGCAGGACTTACCCCATCTGCTGTTGTTATGGTGGCAACTGTAAGAGCTCTTAAAATGCACGGCGGACTTGATAAGAAATCATTAGGTGAGGAAAATCTCACTGCACTTGAAAAGGGTATTCCAAATCTTTTAAGACACGTTTCAAATATTAAGAATGTATACAAGCTCCCCTGTGTTGTTGCAGTTAACCGTTTTCCAACCGATACTGATAATGAAATTAACTTTATTATTGAAAAGTGTAAAGAGCTTGGCGTTAATGTTGTACTTTCAAATGTTTGGGCAGAGGGCGGAAAAGGCGGTGAAGACTTAGCTCGTGAGATTGTTAGACTTTGTGAAGAAGAAAAAGGCGATTTCACCTTTAGTTATGAGCTTGACGGCAGTATTGAAGATAAAATATCCGCAATTGTTAAAAAGGTTTACGGCGGTAAGGGTGTAATTTTAACACCAAACGCTAAGAAACAGGCGGATAAGCTCACAGAAATGGGACTTGGTAATTTACCTATCTGTATGGCTAAAACACAGTACAGTTTCTCTGATGATGCCACAAAATTAGGAGCTCCTGAAGACTTTACAGTAACAGTAAGAAACATTAAAGTTTCAGCTGGTGCAGGCTTTATTGTAGCGCTTACAGGCGATATAATGACAATGCCTGGTCTTCCAAGAGTTCCTGCTGCAGAGAGAATTGATATTGACAACGACGGTAAAATTACAGGTTTATTCTAATAAAAAAAGGAGCAACGAAAGTTGCTCCTTTTAATTTTGAAAATAAAACACGCCGTCGTTGACGGCGTTTTACTAATAAATTTAAGCGTTTACTTTATTAAAGCGAGTAACTAAAGCAGACTTCTTTCTTGCAGCGTTGTTCTTGTGAATAATGCCTTTAGAAGCAGCCTGATCGATCTTTTTAACAGCAGCATTAACAACTGTAGCCATATCTTCTGATTTAGCATCAATAGCGGCATCAGCTTTTTTAACAGCGGTTCTTAAAGCAGAACGATAAGCTTTGTTATGTTCATAATTAGCTTTGCTAACTAAAACGCGCTTTTTAGCAGATTTAATATTCGGCATCTTGACACCTCCCAACACATTGTACCAAAAAATTAATACTTATACTCACGTACAACTAATAATACCACAAAACAATTAAAAATGCAACACTTTTTTTAATTAATTAATTGTTTTCCGTATAAGTTGGAACAATTTTTTTAACCAAAGCACGTACATCTGCATTTTCATCATACATAACATCTTTAAGCTTATCCAAGGTTTCAAGAAATTCCAGTTCATCAAATTCGATAGGCTTGCCAATAAATATAAGATTGTTTTCAGTAGCAGTAAGTCCCTCTTCAGACATAAGCAGCTCTTCATATAGCTTTTCGCCAGGTCTGAGGCCAGTGAATTCAATCGGAATATCTTTATAAGGAGCAAAACCCGAAAGTTTTATAAGGTTTTCTGCAAGAGTTAAGATTTTCACAGGCTTACCCATATCAAGAACAAAAATTTCGCCGCCTACAGCATTTGCTCCTGCCTGTAAAACCAAAGATACAGCTTCTGGAATTGTCATAAAATAACGAATTATATTAGGATCAGTTACAGTTACAGGTCCGCCCTCTTCAATTTGTTTTTTAAATAAAGGAATAACACTGCCGTTAGAACCTAAAACATTACCAAATCTAACAGCTACAAAATCTGTATTAGAATGTTTGTTACAGGTTTGAATTATCATTTCGCAAATACGCTTGCTAGCGCCCATAATATTTGTAGGGTTAACAGCCTTATCTGTTGAAATAAGCACAAATTTTTCCACATTATACTTAGAAGCACAGTTTGCAGTTTTGAAGGTGCCGAAGACATTGTTCTTAATAGTCTCGTTTGGGCTATCCTCCATTAAAGGTACATGCTTATGTGCTGCCGCATGGTAAACAATTTGAGGTTTATATGTTTTAAACAAATAGTCAAGTCTTTTACTATCCCTTACAGAGCCTATCAAGGTTACTAAATCCAAATTGGGATATGTACGTTTTAATTCATTTTGAATTTCATAGGCACTATTTTCATAAACATCAAAAATTATTAACTTTGATGGTGAATGTGAAGCTATCTGTCTGCAAAGTTCAGAGCCTATTGTGCCGCCACCGCCTGTTACAAGCACTACCTTACCCAATACATAGTCTAACTTATCGCCTAATGTTATATCTATTGGTTCTCTGCCTAAAAGGTCCTCAATCTGTACCTTACGGATAGATGGGGCAAGCTCTGAAAGATCATACATTTTGCAAACCGAGGGAATTACACGAACATCACAATTGGTTTTTTGACAAATATTAAGTATATCAGCTTTTTCATCGCTTGGACAATTAGGAATAGCAAAAACAATTGTTGAAATATCAAATTTTTTTGCCGCTTCAACAATTACATCTCTGCCACCAAGCACTTTTATTCCTGATATATATTGACCGTGTTTATAATTATCGTCATCAATTACACATTTAATCTTACAGTCGCGATATTTCCATTTACGAGCAAATTCACTTATAATCATTTTGCCTGCATTACCGGCACCGATTAGCATTATATTTCCTGAAAGATTATTATCCTTATTATTATCTGACTGAGATTTTACGGATTCACTATATTGAACAGCAATTTTTTTGAAAATCATTCTCTGAGCGATTATAAAAGTATTTATTAAAAAAAGCGAAATTACATATATTGAAAAAGAAAATAAAAATCTAAACAATGCCATTTGCAAAATAACAACAATAGCTATTGCAATAATTGTTGAAACAATTATCCTAGATGTTTCCAAAAACTGAGAATATCGCCACAAAATATTATAAATTTTTAAAATATAAAAAACAGAAACAATGGCGGACGGAAACATAAAACTTGTAAACATGACCGGATTAAAGGTATTTGTATAAGAAGGTACTCCAACGATAAAAAATGATATTTTTAAAGAAATTAGTGCAAAGAAAATATCGCATACTATAAAAAAGAACAAGGTTAAATATCGTTTTAACATTAAAATTCTCCTTTATTTATTCTACAAAAGATTAATTCCTAAGCTTTTGCATTTATTAATTTCTTTTTCAGGCCAAATTGATACCTGAACTTCACCGATATGAGCCTTATGTAACAACAACATACAAAGTCTTGATTGACCAATACCGCCGCCGATAGAAAGTGGTAAAGCACCTGATACCAGCATTTTATGAAACTCAAACTCAAGTCGGTTTTCCTTGCCTTCAACCTTTAACTGCTTAATAAGACTATCGCGGTCTACCCTTATACCCATTGAAGAAATCTCAAAAGCGCAGTCAATGGTGCGGTTATAAATTAAAATATCACCATTCAACTCCCAGTCATCATAATCAGGGGCTCGGCCGTCATGCTTTTCACCATTTTTAAGCTTACCACCTATTTTCATAAGAAAAACTGCGCCTTTTTCCTTTGTAATAGCGTATTCACGCTGTTTCGGCGTAAGGTTAGGATATAGTTCTTCAAGCTTTAGAGTGTCAATAAAAAATATCTGTTCAGGTAAGTAACAGTCTATAACAGGAAATTTATCACTTACATGTTTTGCAGTTCTTAAAACTGCACCATATATACTTCTTACTGTAGCTTTTAAATAATCCTCAGTTCTGTCCTCAGCAGTGATAATTTTTTCCCAATCCCACTGGTCAACATAAAGCGAGTGAATGTTATCACATTCTTCATCTCGTCTTATAGCGTTCATATCAGTGTAAAGCCCTGTATGAATAGGAAAATTATATTTAAGCAGTGCCATACGTTTCCATTTGGCAAGACTGTGAACAACCTCTGCAATTTCACCTGTCTCAAGAATATCAAATGAAACCGGTCGCTCAAAGCCGTTCAGATCATCATTAAGACCGCTTCCCTTCTTTACAAAAAGCGGAGCTGAAACACGCGATAAATCAAGACTGTCACAAAGTTCACAGGCAAATTTATCTTTAACTAAAGCAATAGCACTTTGTGTATCAAATTCATTTAGTAATGGTGTATACATATAGTTTAAACACACTCCGAATTAATAAATACTGCCAACAGTTCTTGGGTAAAGAATAACATCACGGATATTTTGAACACCCGTAACATACATAATCATACGCTCAAGACCTAAACCGAATCCACTGTGCGGAACAGAACCAAAACGGCGAAGAGCAATATAATGCTCATATTCTTCGGTAGTCATGCCACGTTTTTGCATAGCATCAAGTAATTTTTCTAAATCAGCTTCTCGCTCACTGCAACCAATAATTTCACCAACACCAGGGACTAAAAGATCGGTTGCAGCAACAGTCTTTCCGTCGTCATTCTGTTTCATATAGAAAGATTTAATTTCTTTAGGATAATTTGTCAAGAAAACAGGTTTCTTGCAAACAACCTCTGAAATATATCTTTCGTGTTCAGTCATAAGGTCACAGCCCCACTCTACAGGATACTGAAACTTTACGTCTGCCTTTAAAAGATGCTCGATAGCCTCGGTGTAGGTCATAACTGCAAAATCATTGTTCACAACACTTGTAAGCTTATCTATTAAACCTTTTTCAAAATGTTGATCAAAAAACTTGAGTTCTGTAGGACATTTTTCTAAAACTGCATTGATGATAAATTTTATAAGACCCTCTGCAATTTCAATTATATCAGGTAATTCAGCAAAAGCAACCTCAGGCTCAACATGCCAGAATTCAGCTACATGACGCGGTGTATTGCTCTTTTCAGCTCTGAAAGAAGGACCAAAGGTGTAAATTTTACCAAGAGCCATGGCGGCTACTTCGCCTTCTAACTGACCAGAAACGCTGAGAGCTGCACGCTTGCCGAAGAAATCGTCAGCATTATAATCTTCTTCAGATTTATAATTGTTGCTATAACCGATTGTAGTTACCTTGAACATCTCACCTGCACCTTCGCAATCGCTTGCAGTGATAAGAGGAGTATTGACATAAACAAAGCGACGGCTTTGGAAATATTCATGAACAGCATTTGAAACTATAGAGCGCACTCTGAATACTGCGTTAAATGTGTTAGTACGCACTCTTAAATGAGGAATAGTTCTGAGATATTCTAAAGTGTGACGTTTTTTCTGTAATGGATATTCAGATGGACAAGTACCCAAAACCTCAATAGACTTTGCATTAATTTCAACTGAATCAACCGCGACAGCAGACTTTACAACAGTTCCATCAACCTTAAGTGATGTTCCAAGTTTCATATATTCAGCTATATCAGATATCTGAGCTTTATCAATTACAATCTGCAAATGCTTAAATGATGTACCGTCATTAAGCTCAATAAAAGCCATATTTTTAGAATCTCTTGAGGTTCTTACCCATCCGCAGACAGTAACTTCTGTATCTAAAAATGCAGAGTTTTCAAAAATTTCAATAATATCAGTATGTTTCATAAAGTTTCATCTCCAAAATTAAAAACGTCTATTATCCTAATATTATTAGGACGAATAGACGTAATATCCGCGGTGCCACCTAATTTACCGAAAAAACGGTCGCTTTAACTGATTTAACGCATCAAAAACGGCGCACCTACTAACACTATAAGCTTTCAGATTGCAACTCCGAAGTGTTATTCACATCAAGTACAGACTGTGTTGCACCAACCCACAGCTCTCTTCACTGTTTAAATGATATTACTTCTCTTCATCACTGTTATTACCTAAATTATATCATTTTTACCCATAAAAGTCAACCACAATTATCAGTTCTTAAAATACATAAATAATTGACATTTTATCATTCCGTTATATAATTTTCGGCGTTTATCTGCAGCAGTTCCAAAATGCTTTTCAAACTCATCATGAGGGCTTATAATATAGTATTTTTGACCGTTTGTGCGAACAAACTTTTCCCCCATTACTTTATATAATTCTTCAGCAGTTTTCACATCAAGTAAACGTTCGCCGTATGGTGGATTAGTAATCGTAAGACATCTTTCATCAGGCACAGTAAAATTCTTAATATCGCCTACCTGTGCTTTGACATATTTTTCAACCCCTGCTTTTTTTGCATTTGCAAGAGTCAATTCAACACAAGCAGGGTCAATATCAAAACCCTGTGCTTTAAAATCAATATTATGTCTTATTAGATCTTGAGCGCGCGTACGTTCTTCACGCCAAACCTTTTCATTAATAAACTTGAAACGCTCAGCAGCAAAGAAACGTCTGAGTCCGGGAGCTATATTTGCTGCCATTAACCCAGATTCTATAAGCAGAGTACCACTACCGCAAAATGGATCAAACATCTGAGTATCCGGGTAAATTCGCGCAAGATCACACATTGCAGCTCCCAATGTTTCCTTTAGCGGAGCATTGTTAGAATTTCTGCGATAGCCACGTTTATGAAGCCCTTCACCTGATGTGTCAATCATCATAGTAACAATATTTTTGTGGATAGAAAAACGTATTTTATACTCAGTACCTGTTTCTGCAAAACGCATTATTTTATATTTAATTTTAAGTCTTTCAACTATAGCTTTTTTAATAATAGATTGACAGTCAGGTACACTAAAAAGCTGAGAATTAATGCTCCAACCGTTTACAGGAAAAGCATCATCTTTGCCAATATAATCCTCCCAAGGAAGAGCTTTAACGCCGTCGAACAATTCAGTGAATGTCACGGCAGAAAACTCCCCAATATTAATTAAAATTCGTTCAGCAAAGCGAGAACAAATATTGGCTCTTGCCAACATATTACTGTTGCCAGACAGCAATACTCTTCCGTTTTCGGTTACAATATTCTCAAATCCCATACGGCGAAATTCATCAGCCGCAACACTTTCTACTCCAAATAAACACGGAGCTACTAAATTAATATTATTCATTGTTTTTCCTCTTGTTCTGACTTTAAAAAATTAAGCGGAACTATCCAAAAAGGAATGTCCGCTCGATAATGTTTATTTCATGGCGCCGCGTTTTGAACGCTTTGTCTCAGGATTTTTTCTTTTAAGATCAGAAAACTTTTCATCACTTGTTTGCTTAAAACGACTCATCATCTCTTCAAAGGAAGCAGGCTCAGTCTTTTTAGGCATCCAAGTATAAGAACCATCTGGTTTGGAAGGTGCAGAACGGCGTTCCTTGCGCTCACGCGGTTGCTCTTTATGTTCGGGCTCTAAAGCACGTTTAATGCTAAGCGAAATCTTACCGTCTTCAGCAACAGTCAAGACTTTCATTTTAACAATATCGTTAATCTTAAAAATTTCTTTAATATCGTTAACATAAGTACGGGAAACTTCAGAGATATGTACAAGACCTGATTTGCCCTCACCCAAATCAACAAAAACGCCGAAATTTGTAATTCCAGTAATTTTACCTTCAACAATTTGTCCTACAGATATTTGCATATGAAAAAGAAATCCTCCTCAAAATTCCTGTATAATTCAGTTACCGGAAATGTCAATAAAAATTTGTTCATTTGAATAAACATAACCTAAACGCTCGCGTGCTGCTTTTTCAATTAACTGTGTATTAGTTTCCGATTCGAGCAAAGCTTTAAGTTCTTCTACATCATTAAGCTTTTCAGAGTACTCAAGATTAAGTTTTTTAAGTTCCTGTTTTTTTTCATTAAGACTATTCCACAAATTTGTTAAAGTAATAATAAAATACCCACAGAACACTAAAACAATGATACGAAAAATAATGCTTTTATTTTGCTTACGCTTCATATTTTTCAAATCCTCTAACATATTAACTATACTTCCATAGTATACAACAACTACAACTCTTTTTTCAAGAGTTTTTTGAACAAAAAAGATGATTTTTTGTATAAATAAAGCAGTTTTTTTGAAATTTTAAAAAATTTTACTTTAATAATATAAAAAAACCTAAAGATTTTTGTAAAAATAAATCTTAATGCTATGAAAAAAACTCTGGAAAACGTTAGCCTGCATATAAAAAATCCAAATGTAATACCTAAATTTATATAACTTCTGGGCTCTCCGTTAGTGGTAACGAGCAAAAAGCAAAATATAGTTATTGCAAGTAAAACAAAGAAAAAAATATCTTGCAAGAAAACTAAGAATTTTCTAAATTTTACGACACATCTTAACGACCTTAAAATATCATATATAAGACATATTAAAATTCCGAAAACACTTGAGTATAGTAGGTTAATTATTTGTGAGTTATTACTGATTTCCCACATATGCTACCTGAAAAGTTTTGAAAAGAAGCCACCGTTCTTTTCCTCTGTAGTATAAATTAAAGCATTAATTCTTCCTTCTGCCGATAAATCGCCTGTTTCTGTGTTAAAATTTAAAATATGCAGCCCTGTGCCTTTAATTGCTAATTTGCCATAAGAACTATCTAAAATTATTGTTTCTTCATCAAAGGTTAATACGTTTTTAATACCTGTAAGCATCAGCTTTTTACGGTCTTCAAGTATTATACTGTGATTTAATCTTATATTCTCTTCCAAAACAAACACTCCAAGAATATTTATTGCAGATAATCTACAATAAAATATATTTTTGGAGTGTGTTAGTTATTCTATAATTTTGTAAAGTAGAGATGCATCATCTTTTTTTACTGTTTCTTGTACAGATAAAACCTTAGCTTTGAACATTCGTGTTCCAAATGAAATTTCTATAATATCTCCTATTTTAACGTCATAAGAAGCACGTGCCGGTTTAGAATTAACGATAACTCGTCCTGCATCACAGGCCTCATTTGCCACTGTCCGTCTTTTAATAATTCTTGAAACTTTTAAAAACTTATCTAATCTCATAGTGTCACCCATTAAAAAATGCCGTCCTTATTAGGACGGCAAACAAAACGTGTAAAATTATTTTACAGCGTCTTTAAGAGCCTTACCTGCTTTAAATACAGGATTCTTAGAAGCAGCGATATTAATCTTCTTACCGGTCTGAGGATTGATACCTGTTCTTGCAGCGCGTTCGCGAGTTTCAAATGTACCAAAGCCTACGAGCTGAATCTTGTCACCCTTTTTAAGAGTATCAGCAACTGTGTCAATGAAAGCTGCAAGAGCTTTATCAGCATCCTTCTTAGAAATATCTGCTTTTTCAGCAATGAGTGCGATTAATTCTGTCTTGTTCATTTTTAGAACCTCCAAATAAATTTTTAAAATACTAAAGTATCAATATGGAATGCTTACTATTTATTTTTAACATATTTCATAATAAAAATCAATAACTTTTTATAGATTTTTTTAAAAATTGGAAGAAAAAATAAAAAAATCAGTTTTTTTCTCTTAAAAAAGGTTATTTTTTTGTGGTTTTGCACATATTATATATTTTATTTCCTAAAGGAAAACCGATCAATTCCTCAATTGTAAAAAACCTTAATATAATCAAAACTGCAAAATACATAATAGCAGCAACTGCAACAGCTATTATAAATGAAGCATTTTTATCTGTTACCATACTAATAATTAAAGCTGTAAACCCACAAACCGCTGAAGCTAAAAACGGTTTTAAAAAGTTATTAATTTTCGGAAAAGTGTTTGTGCTTTTATAAAATGAAATAATATGCAAACAAAAAATCACAAGATAACATATTAATGTTGAATAGCAGCATCCGTAAATGTTAATTTTTTTTATTCCAGTAAATGTAATATTAAAAAACACTTTAAGAAGTATTCCTATAGAAATATTAAAAAACACTCTCTTATAACAACCTATTCCCTGTAATATGTTACCTAATACTATAGAAACACCTGCGAGAACAGCAGTTAATCCATATATGAATAAAATTTTTGCGCCTATTTGTGAAGAAATTGTGTTTCCAAATAAAAAAGACATAATACTATTTCCAACAAAAGTAAAGCCAGACGCAATAGGAAAGCTTATGAGCGTAGTAAACTTTAAAGAAGAATTTGAACTAGCGAGCAAACCAACTTTATCATTACGTTCTTTACAATTGGTAATAGCTGGTACAACACTTATTCCCAAAGCAGTTGCTAAAGTGAGAACTAAATTGAAAAGCGTAAAAGACTTGCTTTTGATTCCATATAAAACAGTAGGCAATTCCTTTAAAGATAAATTTAATTCGTTAATCAAAGGTTTATATAAATTTGCTAAATCATCAAGCATTATTAATAACTGTGCCCTAACAGTTAAGGTATCAATTAATGCAACAAAACTTGTGCCAAGTGAAGCTAAAGCCACAGGAATTACTACTTTTATAATAGACTTTGTAAGATAAATATTAGTTTTTTTATTATTAAAACACAATTCTTTGGTTGATAAACAATATTTAGTATAGATATAAACCAAGGATATTAATAAGCCAATATTAATTCCTAACAATGCACCCGCCGCCGCAAAAGCTACATTATCTGTAAGTTTAATAAATAAAACCGCGAAAGAAAAGCCTAAAATCAACTTTCCGAGTGCTTCAATTATATTTGAAAAAGCTGCAGGCTTCATTTGTGATAAACCCTCAAAATAACCGCGATATAAAGCCAGTATTGAGGATATAAAAACCGATGGCAACACCGCTAACAAGCTATATATTCCCTGTCCTGAAGTATCTGTTAATTTAGAAATAGGGTAAATTAAAACGGAAATTAGTAAAAACTCCCCTATGCTTATCCAAATTAATATTTTTTTAGATGATTTTAAAATATCATTAATTTCAGTAAGTTTCTCGCTTGCAACATAATTAGCAATAATCCTTGAAATTGCAACAGGAAAACCCGAAATAGCAAGAGTTGAAATAGGCATATATAGGTCATAAGCGGCAGAAAAATAGCCGAAGCCTAAGTCACCTAAACAGTAATTTGAAGAAAGAGGAATTTTAAATACGGCACCGATAATTTTGGTTAATATTGCTGTAAACAGTAAAATATATGATCCCTCGATCAAAGATTGTTTTTTATTTTTCATGACTAAAACTTTCAATTATTGTCTTAATTATATCAATAATGTAATCTGCTAATACAGTTTCTCCAGAAGTGTTCATTTCGCGATATGTTTCAAGTGCATCATCGCCTGCATCATCAGAAATTCGACGCAAACATAAAAGCGGAACATTTGAAAAATCAGCTATGTATGCAATGGCTGCAGTTTCCATATCGCAAGACATAGCATCAAATTCTTCTTTAAAGAAATCGCGTGTATTAGCGTCACAAATAAACTTGTCCCCCGAAACAGCAGTTCCGATTTTTGCATTCGGAATTATAGTTTTGGCAAGCGCCATAAGAGAAGTATCAGCATCATAAATATACTTTTGTGAGGGTTTTTCGCAAGGCTTGTACCCTATGCCGCTAAGGTCAAAGTCGTGTTCTAAAAAGCGGTCTATAAAACAAATATCATTTCGTCTTACTCCGCTTATTCCACCTGATAAACCGAAGTTCAGCAAGCAATTACAGCCAATATCAACAAGATGCATAGCAGCAGCCGTAGCATTTACTTTACCAATGCCTGAAAGTATTGATACAACCTCTGCCCTACCTTTATCTGTTTCAACAATAAATTTATGTCCCTTGCGTTTTAAAAAATCATAATTTTCATAGTAACCCTTATTTATAATATCAGCAAGAGGCTTATATTCATCATTATCGGCTACAACAATGCCGATTTTTAAATTTTTCATTTTATTCACCGTCAATAGTAAGTTTTTCTCCGCAAAAACTGCAAAATACTGAATTTTTTTCTATAGAGGCAGAGCAAACCGGACAAATTCTTTTGTTTTTTGCATTATTAATTTCTTCATTTAATTCATCAATTTTTTGGTTTTTAAGGGTAATTTCCTCAACAATTTTTTTAATTTCTTCATTTTCAATTTTAGTATTTTTAATTAGTTCATAATAAATTTCACCTAGCTTTTGAAAATCCTTGCTACGTTTATTTTCGATTGAAGAAACATCAAATTTTTGTTTTTGAGTAGTTACGACCTCATTGGTTTTCTTGCTTGCTACGTCGAATAATTCGCGAGCCTTATCAATTGCGTTGTCTAAAAAATCCATAATTGTCACCTTTTCCTTAAATTTATTTTTTATCACCGATGAATTCTCTGATTAAAGAATTTTCGGGAACAAATCGGGAGTTTAACGGCACAAATTTTTCAATTGCCGCGGCTGTTCTTAAAAAGTATTCATATCCAAAAGCATCAGGCTTCACCTGAGATTTAAGCATTAAAAAATCATCACGGTAAACACATGGCTCGTATGGATGCAAAGTTTTTATCATTACATCTGCAGTATTTTTAAAGCAATAAAGATATTTTCTTTCGCCTTCTACTACACCGTTCCATAGATTTAACGTATCGTTTACAGAGCTGCCTCTGAAAACATTATCACGAAGTGTACGACGTACAAGTCTTAACTGACGGCTAGAAAGCAGTTGCTCGCCAAATGCATCTTCAATAGAACAGTTAACGCTGATATACATTTTAAAAATATTTTCTCTTGAAACCAAATCTGTAATAAGAGGATTTAAGGCGTGTAACCCTTCCGCAATAATAATACCTCTTTTACCTATATTTGCAAGTCTATCCTCAATTATACTAACCTTTTTAGCGAAATCAAAACGCGGAAGCATAGTTTTACCCGTAGTTATTATTTCGGAAAAACATTTTTTTATCAGAGGTATATTAAGTGCGTTTACAGATTCAATATCCCTATTGCCATCTTCTGAAATTGGTAATTTTTCGTTAGAAAGGTAAAAGTCATCAAGAGACACAACAATTGTTTTTTCTCCTAATTCCTCTAGGCATTTGCAAAGGATATGTGCAGTTGTTGTTTTGCCTGAGCCTGATGGACCAGCTAAAGATACTATTTTTATGCGGTCATCATCAGCAATTCGCTTTGCAGCAGAATACACCTCATCAATATATCTTTTTTCAGAAATTTTAATAAGATTTTTAGGGTCTTTTGCTGCATTATTAATCGTTACTACCGAATTGAGCATAGAATTTATTAATTCCATCCTTTCTTGAAATTATTTCATCAAATCTGTCAATATATTCGTAGGGGTATTTATAATTAAAAATACGTTCTATATAATCCCCGCAAGGTTCTCTTAGTTTTGTTACTGCCGAAGCACCGCAAGCAAGTATTGTGTGTGTTTCATCCATAATATAAACATTATAAAGACATTCAAAACCTGATTTTGCATAGCCTACATTTTCAAGATTACCAACGGTTTTGCTTTGCCTGTACATATAATACGGAAAAATACCGTTTTCACTCAAACTTTCTCTAGCATAATCTACCATTTTTGAGGCAATATAACCTGAATTGATTTCAGGTAGTATACCATTAGCTATAAGACTTGAAGAACGTTTCATTGAAAGTGAATGAACAGTAACACTTTCAGGATTAAGCAATAAAACCTCACTAATTGTGTTTTTAAAACTATCTAATGTATCCTCAGGCAGACCGGCTATAATATCCATATTTATATTATTATGTCCACATTGACGCGCCAAAAAAAATGCCTGTTTTGTCTCATTTGCAGTGTGACGTCTTCCTATAGTCTTTAAAACCTCATCGTTCATCGTTTGAGGATTAATGCTTATTCTTGTAGCGCCAAATTCCTTAATAATATTTAACTTATCTGCCGTTACTGTGTCAGGTCTTCCTGCTTCTACAGTATATTCAAGCACATCTGAAAGATTGAAGTTTTCTTTTACAGCCCCCATTATTTTTGAAAGTTCATCGGCACTAATAGCAGTAGGTGTACCGCCACCAATATAAATCGTTTCAAGCTTTAAATTGTTGATTTTTGCAATTTCAGCTGTAATTTCAATCTCATTGCAAAGTTTTTCAACATACTCAGGTATTAATTTTTTAGCCTTTTCAACAGAGTGTGAAACAAACGAACAATAAGCACACCTTGTAGGACAAAAGGGTATAGAAATATAAAGACTAAAAGATTTATTACCAGACTTTGAGATAATTTTTTGCTCACCTTTGTGAGTTTCTTTACAAAGTGATATTTTTTTATCAGATACCTTAAGAATGTTTTTAAAATAATCGTGAGCTTCTTTCTCGCCTAACCTTGACACAAGCTTTGAATATAGCTTTGCAGGACGTACACCTGTTAAAAGTCCCCATTGAGATACATAGGATGTGATTTCGGTAAAACAATCAAACAAAGCGGTAGCTAAAACAAGTTCACATTCCTTTATATCAAAATAATTTTCAATTTCGTATCTTTTGCTGATAGTTTTACCATCTAAGGTTAGTGAAGCTATGGCTATATTGTCCGAAATTTCTGTAATAGCGCAACAGTCGGTTACATCTCTTATATCTGAAAACTCGATTTTTTCAAAAGGTAAAAAGATGCGTATTAATTTTTCAAGTTCGTATCTAAAAGAATGGTTTATTAAACAAAGTTTCATTTTTATCTTCCGTAATATGATTTTTCTGCGCCTATTGTGGTAGCAATTCCGTGTCCTGAATAAACGGGTGTATCTAGCGGAAAAGAATTAAACAAAAAATTAAGTGACTCAATAATTTTTCTACGACTACCTCCGTGAAAACAGGTGTTTCCAAAACCTCTGTAAAATAGGATATCACCTGTAAACAAATTACCGTTAATGTAGTAACATACACCGCCAACAGTATGTCCTTGTGTTAAATATACCTTTACCTCAAGGTCGCCAACAGAAAATACATCACCGTCTTTTAGCAAAACATCGGCATCAAAAGGCTCAATATTTATACCAAAATTCTCACCCTCGTTAACAATATTATCTGAAAGCGCAGGATTATCAAGTTCACCAATTGCAATTTTAACACCGCAGATTTTTCTTAAATAATCGGCACCACCAATATGGTCAAAATGTGAGTGTGTAATTAAAATCAGTCTTTCTTTATTAGCATTTTCAGTTAAAAATTTTTGAACCTCATTACTTTTGTAAGCAGGGTCGATAACAATAGCTGATTTTTCGCTTGAAATTAAATAACAGTTAGTATTTTCTAAATTTAGTGTTTTAATATCCATATTGCCTCATTTTTTCCATATATCTGTATCGTAAATTATTGTCACAGGTCCGTCGTTAACTAAGCTTACTTTCATATCCGCTCCAAAAACACCCTCACCTACGTGTTTTACTCCAAATTCACGAAGCTTGTTACAATAAATCCTATAGAGTACATTAGCCGAGTTTGGCTCCATAGCATTTATAAAAGACGGTCTATTTCCTTTTTTAACATCTGCTAACAGCGTAAACTGTGAAATAGCCAAAATTTCTCCGCCTATATCGAGAATAGATAAATTCATTTTATCATTTTCGTCACAAAATACCCGCAAATTTGCAGTTTTTCGGGCTAAAAGCTCAGCTTCAGCATCAGTATCTCCATCAGCCGCACCAAACAGTACAAGAAAACCTTTTTCGCATTTTCCAACAACACTACCGTCAACCTCAACACTTGCTTTTAAAACGCGTTGAATCACTGCTTTCATTACTGATTAATCCTTTCTACAGAAAATGCACCAGAAATTTTTTCTATTCGTGCTATTATACTTCTTAAATGTTCGACACTTTCAGCGCTGACTGTTACTGTCACCATACTGTTTCCGTCTTTCATTTCGCGTGCATTTATACTGTGAACAGGAACACGCATATTGTTTATAGCATTCATTACATCAATTACAATACCGTCGCGGTCAATAAATAATGCCTGTATCGTTGAAGTGAATGATTCAGTACGCTTTGCTCCCCAATGAGCGCCGATCCAACGATCCGGCTCATCACAATGTTCAATATTTTTAGGAACATTATTGCAATCTCTTTTGTGAATAGAAACTCCGTGTCCACGGGTTATAAAACCAATAATGTCATCACCCGGAAGCGGTGCACAGCATTTTGAAAGCTTAATAAGACAGTTATCAATTCCATCAACTATAACGCCCTCAGAGGATTTAACTACCTTACTTTCGCTAATAGGTACAATCTGAGGTATCTTTTTAACAGCATTTCTTTTGCTGAATTCTTCTTTGATACGAGGAATAATTTTTGTAAGTAAAATTCCGCCATATCCGATAGCTGCAAAAAATTCTTCTGCATTTTGGAATCGGTTTCTTTTTGCAAAATCTTCAATATAATCATCATATTCTTCATCAGGAATTTTTATCTCATTTCGGCGAAGCTCTTTTTCAAAATCGAGCTTGCCTGCCGCAATATTTTCGGTTCTTTTTTCCTTTTTAAACCAAGATCTGATTTTTGCCTTTGCCTGTGAGGTTACAGCAATATTAAGCCAATCGCGACTAGGTCCGTGACCTGCTTGATTAGTGGTTAATATATCTATTACTTCACCTGTTTTAATTTCATGATTAATTGGAACAATTTTTCCGTCAACCTTTGCGCCTACCATTCGTATACCGACAGCCGAATGTATAGCAAACGCAAAGTCAACAACAGTAGCTCCGACAGGTAGGTTGATAACATCGCCCTTTGGTGTAACTGCAAATACATCCTCTTGTGAAAGGTCAACTTTTATACTGCGAACAATATCAGTAGCATCTGCAGAAGTGTTTTGACTTTCAAGTATTTGCCTAATCCATGCCAAGCGGTCTTCAAGATTTTTATCGTTATCAGATATACCTTCTTTATATTTCCAGTGCGCCGCAATACCAAACTCAGCAGTATGGTGCAT
>JAZNJT010000076.1:0-11943 GCA_045578145.1 Acutalibacteraceae bacterium | reverse complement strand
AATCCGTTTTCTGCGGCATATTTGGCTGTTTGCTCTAAGCGGTGCTCATAGCAGTAGGTACAGCGCCTATCAATATCACAAGCTACTGTTTTTACGAATTCGCGAAGTCCGTAATCCTCCTCTATAATAAGAGGAAGATTTATTTTTTCTGTATATTCTATAAGACAGTCACGTCGAGCCTCATATTCTTTAAATGGATGGATATTAGGGTTATACCAGTAAGCTGTTAAGCTTAAATTTTCATCTCTTAAAGGTTCTACACAAGAAACCGAACAGGGCGCGCAACAGCAGTGAAGTAATACTTTGTTCAAGCAATACACCCCTTAATCTATATCTTTTCCGCAGCAACGCTTGTATTTCTTACCGCTGCCGCATGGACATAGTGCATTCTTGCCCACAACACCTTTACCTTTAACGGTGAGCGGTTTATCACCTGTTGAGGTTTCTTCGGCAACCTTTTCGCGTTTAACCTCTTCATTTTTACGTACTCTTACAGTGAGAACTAACTTAGATGTCTGCTCTCTTATAGTGTTGGTCATATTTTCAAACATATCAAAACTGTCGTTTCGGTATTCAATTACAGGGTCGTGCTGGCCGTAGGCACGAAGACCGATTCCCTGACGTAATTGGTCCATAGCATCGATATGGTCCATCCAGTTAGTATCAACACTGCGAAGCAACATTACACGTTCAACTTCGCGCATAGTGTCGTTGCCTAACTCATTCTCTCTTACAGCATAAATTTCACGCGCTCTTGTTTTTAACATTTCAGCAATATCTTCTTTTTTGGTATTGCCAAGCTCTATGGGAGAGAAACGGAAATCGTTATTTACAGTTAACCAACCTAAGAAGTATTCGCGAAGACCGTTTAAGTCCCAATTATCGTGAATAGAATCTGCGAGGAAAATGTCACAGTAAGCCTCGACTGTTTCATCTATCATTTTAAGAATGGTTGATTTTAATTCTTCACCGTTAAGCACCATATTACGCTGTGTATAAATCAGCTCACGCTGTTTATTCATAACATCATCGTATTGAAGCACGTTTTTACGTATTGCGAAGTTTATACCCTCTTTTTTCTTCTGAGCGCCCTCAATGGTTCTCGATAACATTCCGCTCTCAAGCGGTACATTTTCATCCACACGCAAAGTATCCATCATAGCGGTAATTCTTTCTCCGCCAAAGAGTCTCATAAGATCATCTTCCAAGGAAACGAAGAACTGTGTGTTGCCTGGGTCGCCCTGACGGCCTGCACGGCCTCGAAGTTGGTTATCGATTCTTCGCGATTCATGACGCTCTGTACCAATAATCGCAAGACCGCCCGCATTTTTTACCTGCTCGGCTTCGGGAGCTATTTCTGATTTGAAACTTTCGTAATATTCTTTATATTTATCTCTTGCATTTATAATATCTGCATCATTGGTATCGGCAAAGCCTGTGGCCTCAATAATCATTTCTTCACTGAGTCCGTCATGTCTGAGAGCGGATTTCGCAAGATATTCGGCATTACCGCCAAGCATAATATCGGTACCGCGGCCTGCCATATTGGTAGCAATGGTTACAGCACCAAATTTACCTGCCTGAGCTATAATTTCAGCTTCCTTTTCGTGATGCTTTGCATTGAGCACATTATGCTTTATTCCGCGTTTTTTAAGCATTGAGGATAAAAGCTCGGATTTTTCAATTGTTACGGTGCCTACAAGTACAGGCTGACCTTTTTCGTGGCAAGCGATAATTTTATCAATTACAGCATAAAGCTTTGCCTTTTCTGTCTTATAAACTACATCGTTTTCATCGATTCTGGCAATAGGTTTGTTTGTGGGTATTTCTATAACATCGAGTCTGTAAATCTCTTGGAATTCTGCTTCCTCGGTCATAGCAGTACCTGTCATACCCGAAAGTTTACCGTAAAGGCGGAAGAAATTCTGGAAAGTAATGGTGGCTAAGGTTTTTGATTCCTTTGCAACCTTTACACCCTCTTTTGCCTCTATTGCCTGATGAAGTCCCTCGTTATAACGTCTTCCGTACATTAGACGGCCTGTAAATTCATCAACGATTATAACCTCTCCGTCTTTAACAACATAGTCAACATCACGCTTCATAATACCGTATGCCCTTATTGCCTGATTTACGTGGTGGGCAATAGCAATATTATCGGTATCATTAAGGTTTTCTATTTTAAAATATTCTTCAGCTTTTCTTACACCCTCGGGAGTAAGGGTTGCTGTATGCGCCTTTTCATCTACGACATAATCGCCGTCATAATTGGTTTCTTCGTCGCTTGCTTTATCGTCCATCTCTTTAACCTTAACCATTTTAAGTGAACGCGCAAAGCTGTTGGCGGAAGAATAAAGGTTGGTTGATTTGTCGCTCTGACCTGAAATTATAAGCGGAGTTCTCGCTTCGTCTATAAGAATAGAGTCAACCTCGTCTACAATGGCAAAATTATGTTCGCGCTGAACCTTTTGTTCCTTGTAGATTACCATATTATCTCTAAGATAATCAAAGCCTAATTCATTGTTTGTACAATATGTGATATCGGCATTGTAAGCTTCTTTTTTTTGTTCTTTATCCATTCCGTGAATAATAAGACCTACCGAAAGTCCCATAAAGCGATAAAGCTTACCCATCCATTCTGAGTCACGCTTTGCAAGATAATCGTTAACCGTTACAATATGAACACCCTTGCCTGAAAGAGCATTAAGGTATGCGGGCAGAGTCGCAACAAGAGTTTTACCCTCACCTGTTTTCATTTCGGCAATTCTGCCTTGGTGAAGAATAATGCCGCCGATAATCTGAACAGGGAAGTGTTTCATACCAAGCACACGCCATCCTGCCTCTCTGCAAGCGGCAAAAGCCTCTGGCAAAATATCATCAAGTGTTTCGCCGAGAGCGAGACGTTCTTTGAATTCTTCCGTTTTGTGTTTCAATTCATCATCACTTAAAGTAGAGTATTCGCTTTCAAGCTCTAGTACTCTTTGTTGTAAGGGTAATATTCTTTTAATCTCCTTTTGGCTGTAGTCACCGAAAAGCTTTCTTAATAAACTCATAAATCTACCTCTAATAAGTTATATTTAATTAATATTATCATATATTTATGAATAAATAAAGATATTTTTCAAAAAAATAATCGGGCATAAAGCCCGATTGGAAGAATTAATACTCAAATGTAAGGCAAAGCCATTTTTTTGCGGCATCTAACCACCCGTGTGTATGTTCGATTGACGGAGCGGGAATGTTAGTTAAGCGGTCGCTTGTAGCTAGTCCGTGCCAGCCGAAAGGATAGATATGAAGTTCAAATGCAACGCCGTTTTCACTGCAAGCTTCGGCATATAAAAGACTGTTTTTAACAGGTACGCAGGTGTCCTCAGCAGTGTGCCATATAAATGCCGGGGGAGTGGTAGGTTTAACATTGCGGTCACAAGAAAAATAGTCAACTTCTTGTGCATTTGGCTCGCGACCTATCAGATTTATAAATGAGCATTTATTAGCGTGTGAAAAATCAGCAGTAATCACAGGGTAGCAAAGAAGAGAGGCGTTAACAGCTTTACTTTCGGGAAATACCTCGCGTACCTCTTTGCAGTCAAACATAGTTGAATAATGAGCGGCAAGATGTCCGCCTGCTGAGAATCCCATAATTGCAATTTTTTGGGTATCACAGTGCCAAGTATCAGCATTTGTATATATAAGTTCAATACAAGCTGCAACCTCACGTATCTGGGCTGGAAAACGGTTTGGAGCTACGGAATATCTTAAAACAAATACATTAAAACCGATATTTAAGAAATTAAAAGCAATAGGCTCGGCTTCGCGTTCACTGCACATACTGTATCCCCCACCAGGACAGATAAGCAAGCAAGGTCTTTTTTCGTCCTGACGGTTCATTTCCTCTATATTGTAAGGCAAGAACATTTCAAGTGTGGGGTTTTTGCCATCTTCACCCAAAAAAGAAAAATAATTTTTAAGTTCTATTCTATTATAAATCACATTAAACACTTCCTATGATAATATTTTAAATGTCAGGCAATACGTTGTCAAGCCAACAAAATAAAATTTCAAAAAAACAAAATTAATTGTTGACAAGTTAAATGCCTTTTGATATAATACTTAGGCACAATAAATTTGCGAGTGTGCTGGAATAGGCAGACAGGCACGTTTGAGGGGCGTGTGTCAATGACGTACGAGTTCAAGTCTCGTCACTCGCACCAGTATTTAAAATCCGCTGATTTTAATCGGCGGATTTTTTATTTTTCTTGACAAATATGGGGGAATGGTGTACTATTGTATTGATGAACTAATACAGCGATACAAGGAGATGGGTATGAGTTTCAGTTTCGATAATAATATTCCGATTTATATTCAACTTGCAGAGCAATTAAAAATTGAGATAATATCGGGCAAAATCACAACAGGTGAAAGACTGTTATCTGTCAGGGATTTGGCTTTAAAGTATAAGGTTAATCCTAACACAATGCAAAGAGCTTTAACAGAGCTTGAAGAAACAGGGCTGATTTTTACTGAGAGAACAAACGGCAAATTTGTGACAGAAGATATAGAGCTTATCTTAAAGTATAAAAAGCAATATGCCGAAAGCCTTGTGAATAATTTTTTTAAATCTATGTCAGATATCGGTTTTACAAAAGATGATGCTATAAATATTCTTAAGGAGGAAGAATAATGGAACTTTTAAAATGTATAAATGTTAATAAAAGCTTTGGAAAGAAAAAGATTTTAGAGGATATAAATTTAACTGTGCCCCGCGGAAAAATAATAGGTTTGCTTGGAAAAAACGGAACAGGCAAATCAACGCTTATTAAAATCATAAATGATTTGCTTACAGCTAATAGCGGTGAAGTTCTTATAAACGGTGAGGAAATAGGAATAGGCAGTAAAAATATAATATCTTACCTGCCGGAACGAACTTATCTTGACAAGAGTATGACAGTGGATAAGGTGATAGAGTTTTTCGCCGATTTTTATGAGGGCTTTGATGTCGGTAAAGCGCGAAAACTACTTGCTGATTTAAAGTTAGATACTTCTCTTAAGCTATCTAAAATGAGTAAGGGTATGCAGGAAAAGGTACAGTTGGTGCTCGTTATGAGCCGAAAAGCTGAGCTTTATATTTTGGATGAGCCTTTAGGTGGTGTAGATCCTGCAACAAGAGACTATATTCTTGATACTATTCTCTCTAATTTTAATGATGGCGCAAGTGTAATGATTTCAACCCACCTTATAAGTGATATTGAAAGAATACTTGATGAGGTTATATTTATTGATAACGGCAGAATAATACTTCATTCGGATTGTGATGAGCTTAGAAATAAAGAGAATGCATCTATAGACGAAATTTTCAGGAGGATGTTCAGATGTTAGGTAAATTACTTAAATACGATATAAAAAGCATAATGAAAACACTTGTTGTGTTTTACATTTTATCAGGATTTTTTTCAATGCTTACAAGGATATTTTTCAGTATAGATAATTCGCTTGCAATGAATATTATAGGTCAGGTTTGTCAGGGCGCTATGATATCTATGATGTTCAGTATTATCGTTAATACTCTTATGCGTTCTTGGGTTGGGTTTAAGCATAATCTTTATGGAGATGAGTCATATCTTACGCATACCTTACCTGTAACAAAGACTGCTATTTATCTTTCAAAAATTTTATGCGCGGTTATTACCTTGTGTTTAGGCATTGTTGTAATAGTAGCAGATTTGTTTATAGCATATTATTCAAAAGGAAAAATAGAAGATATTAAAAATCTGATTTTACCTATTGCACAAAATTTTGAAGTTTCAGCTTCTCTTATGATGTTCTTATTGGTTTTAGTGATTTTTGTTCAAATATCAAATATATTTCAGTGCGGTTTCACAGGAATTATTTTGGGACACAGAATGAACAATGCTAAAATAGGATTTTCGGTGCTTTTTGGCTTTATTGTTTATTTGGTAACTCAAGCATTAATATTAGCTGTTACCTTTTCAGTTGCAATTTTTGATGAATCCTTTATGAATTTGTTTGTAACCGCTGAAATTGTAAGTCTTGATATATTAAAAAAGGCATTATATATGTCAATTACTTCATATATTATTATTTTTGTTATCGGTTGCTTTGTTAATATAAAATTGTTTAAAAAAGGTGTAAATGTTGATTAATAAAAAGCGGAATCTTTAAGATTCCGCTTTTTTAATTTGCGATAAGTAATTTTTCACTAACTGCTATATTTTCCTCTGCCGAAATAAGCGCCATCAGAGATATACCGTCTACAGTTTCGGCAAATTCGGTTTTAAGTGTTTTGTAACTTTTAATTTTGTCTTCTTCAATTTTTTGTTTGAGTTCTTTTTCTAATTGTTTTTTTAATGTATCTTTATTGTAGGTTAATGTATGTTCATTTACAAATTTAAATTCGCGTGTATATATTCTGATAGGTAGTGTTTTAGAAAAAAGAGTGCAGTTTTTTTGTTGTAGCTCTGAGATGTAGTTTTTAGTTTCTTTACCAAAATAGAGCGGGATTCTAAGGGTGAAAAATTCCAACACTCGTTTTTGTTTTGATTCACCCGTGGGAGAGATAATCTTCTGCTTAAAAGACTTAGATAGCTTATATTCGCGTGTGGTTTCGGCATAAATTTCGCCAAGCGACCTCGTAAATTTCGTGCCGTCGGAGGTTTCGCTTATCCCCGATACCAATAAATCCCCCTTTTTAACCGTGTCACCAACCCTAACAACGCAGTTTCCAAGTGTTACGTCTATTTTCTTTATAATGCCATCTGCACTGGCTTTGAGATTTGTGGTATTTTCTTCCTTTTCGGGAAGTTTGCCAATTTCTGTGACATTCACTGTCAGTCTGCACCCCTCAATGTTAAGCGAAGCCCAACTAAGCGAATCGCATTTAAGTAGTAGATGCTCGCGGTCGGTTTTTGGATTGATATCCCTTGCGCGAATACCTTCGGTTATACCTATTTGTCTACAAGCACTCAGTATTTCTTTATCCGAAATCTTTTTATTGCCTGAAACATCAATCACCCATATATAGCCTGACATAATTTTAAGAAACAACGCTAAAATAATAAATCCTATTAAAAGACCGGAACGATCGCGATTTTTTTGAATTTTAAAGGGAAGACCTACTTTTTTTATAATATGAAGTCTTACTTTATAACCTCTTATAATCGTTCTCAGTTTTTTAAAATCGTTTACTGAAATACAGGTTTCGATATCCTTTTTATGTAGTTTGGAATTCCAAAGTGTAATTCGGTTTCTGGCGCATAAATTAAGTACGTTCTCGTTAAATTCACCTTTTATTACAATGTATAAATAGCCTGTGAAATATCTAAAAAGCCAAAGCATTAAAACACCTCAAACACAAAATTCTACTGATGATATTTTACCTCTCACAGAAATCTGCTTGTTTTCAAAAAGCACTATATCAAAGTCTGTTCCGCAAATAATCATAGCCCCGCGAGAAAGTTTAAGTTTAAGAAATGTATCAGTGTATTCATATACACCAAGACAACCGTCGAGAGTAAGTGAGGTGTTGCCTATTATTTCTGTATGTGAGGCTGACAGCATATTGGCGGAAAAATTATCGTTTTTACCAAGTAAATCCCACTTTACTTTTTTGCCGCTCTTTTCTATTTTATATTTTTTTGCCACCTGTATGCCCCCATTCAGTTTATTCTATGAAAAATATATTATAATAATGACAAAAAGCATATAATTTTACAGGTGATGAAATTGCTTAAGAAAAATTCGGTTTATTTTGTTTGCGGAACTGTAGTATTGCTTATAATTTTGATTGTTGCAGAGCCTGAGATTTGCAGAAATTCGGCATATAAAGGATTACTGTTGTGCGGCAGAATTATTATCCCGTCGCTTTTTCCGTTTACAATGTGTGTGCTGTTTATTATGAAATCGGGTATTCTTGAAGAATTATCTAAATCCACTGGAATTAATTTATATAAAATAGGTATTGTTTTGCTATCTTTTATAGGCGGATATCCTATCGGCGCAAAACTATTGAATGAGGCGGTGAAGAAAAAGCAAATTTCACCACATTATGCCGCGCGAATGCTTAATTTTTGTGTTAATGCAGGTCCTGCTTTTATTGTTGGGGCTGTGGGAGAGGGATTACTGCAATCGCGCAAATTAGGGTATTGCTTGCTTTTAGCTCATATTATTGCAAGCGCGGTTTTAGGTGCTTTTATATGTCTTACAATAAAAGAAGAAAAAATTAGCCCCACTAATAAAATACAAAGCCTTGGATTTGCCGATAATTTCGTTATATCAGCTGCAGATGCAGCTTCGTCTGTTATGTCAATTTGCGGTTTTGTGATACTTTTTTCTTTTATTAACGGATACATATCTTACTGTTCACAAAAATTTACATTTTTAAAACCTGTTACTTTCTTAACAGAGGTTACAAACGCAGTATCACAAACAGACAACTTATTTTTAATCGCATTTTTGCTTGGATTTTCGGGATTTGGTATATGGTTTCAGATGTTAAGCCTTGCGAGAGAATTTAAAATAAATATTGGAGAGTTTGGCTTGTTCAGATTACTTCATGGGGTTATAAGTGTAGCTTTGCTGTTTGTGATTTTGAAGATTTTCAATGTTTCAGTGGAGACGTTTTCAAACGGAAAAAGTTTTAGTGTTACATATATTTATTCAACACCAGTTTTGAGCGCCTCTATGCTTCTAATGTGCATAGTTTTCGTGATTTCTTTGCAAGGTAAAAAATATGCTGGAAAAATAACAGAGGATATAGTATAATAAAGGTAAATTAAAAGAAAAGAGCAATTTTTATGTCAAATAAGGTTTTTAATAAAAAGTTACCTCACCGATGTGAATACTGTGTTCACGGTATTAGTTCGCAATATTCTGATGAAATTTTGTGCATTAAACACGGTATTACCGCGGCGGGTGATAGCTGTAGAAAGTATAAATATGACCCTTTAAAAAGGCAGCCGTTGCGCCAAAAAATAGCCGATAATTATACGCCTGAAGATTTTTCAGTTTAATTTATAAATTTTTGTTGACAAAACGGTGGTTTGTGGTATAATAGTTTTTGCGCTATGGTGGATGTAGCTTAGTTGGTTAAAGCGCCAGTTTGTGGCACTGGAGACCGTGGGTTCGAGTCCCATCTTCCACCCCACATAAAAAGGCTTTGGCGGAAACTCGTCCAAAGCCTTTATCTCAATTTAATATTGGGGTGTCTTCAAGCGGTAAGACACAGCACTTTGACTGCTGCATGCGTAGGTTCGTCGAAGTAGCTGCAAAGCCGCGACAGGCTTTGCGGACTACGGAGTCTCGAGCAGCGAGCTTTTTTCGGCAACACCCGCAGTGTTCGAAAAAAGCCACAGCGCAGAGTACCCTGCCACCGTGGTAGGATTCTGATTTCAAAACTTAATATTGGGGTGTCGTCAAGCGGTAAGACACAGCACTTTGACTGCTGCATGCGTAGGTTCGAATCCTGCCACCCCAGCCAAAAGAAATAGCACTGTCTGAAGGCAGTGCTATTTCTTTTTGTTATCAGTGCAGGATGAGAACTGTAGGTTCGTCGAAGTAGCTGCAAAGCTGCGACAGGCTTTGCGGACTACGGAGTCTCGAGCAGCGAGCTTTTTTCGGCAACACCCGCAGTGTTCGAAAAAAGCCACAGCGCAGAGTATCCTGCCACCCCAGCCAAAAATTCCAAGGACTTTAAGTTCTTGGAATTTTTACTTATTACCTCTTAACTCTTCACTTTTCATTGATTTTAAATTTGTTTCTGCTATAATAAAATAAAAGGTGGTGCAATATTATGCCAAATATAGTTCACATAAACGATATAAACGCTCCTGAAATTCAGGTGTATGCAGGTCTTACCGATGCACAGCTTAAACGGGATAATGGACTTTTTATAGCAGAAAGCGTTAAGGTTATTGATGTTGCACTTGATAAGGAATTAAAACCGGTTAGCTTTTTAATGGAAGAAAGGCAGATTGAGGGGATAGGCAAGGAAATACTTGCCCGTTGTCCAAATACTCCTGTTTACACAGCTTCAAGGCAGATTTTGAGCGCTCTCACAGGCTTTGAACTTACCAGAGGTGTGCTTTGCACTATGAAAAGACCTGAATCTTTAAGCCTTGACGCTGTCCTTAACGGTGCTACGCGGATAGCGGTTTTAGAAAGACTGAGCGATGCTGTTAATGTGGGTGCTGTTTTTCGCAGTGCGGCAGCGCTCGGAATAGATGCGGTTTTACTTTTTCATAACTGCAGTGAGCCGCTGAACCGTAGAACAGTCAGGGTTAGTATGGGCAGTGTTTTCCTTGTTCCTTGGGTGTTTTTTGATAAGCAAGATTTTCCGTTACCCGAAAATACAGTGGAATATCTTAAATCAAAGGGCTTTACTACAGCCGCTATGGCGCTTGAAAATGATAGTATAAACATTGATAACCCTGTGCTTAAAAACAGCCAAAAGCTCGCATTGTTTTTAGGCGCCGAGGGTGACGGCCTAAGTGAGAATACTATAAAAAGCTGTGATTATACAGTGAAAATACCTATGCATCACGGAGTGGATTCGCTTAATGTTGCCGCCGCGGCAGCAGTAAGCTTCTGGCAGCTGGGGAAAGATTAAAAGACGGCGAATAATCGCCGTCTTTTTTGCAACCATTGTTTTACTTTGAAATATAAATTTCTTTGTTAACTCCTGTGGTGTATATCCTATCTCGTAATTTTAGCTCAACATAGTCCACTCGGTAGACAATAATGTACCCACAGGGTAATCCGACTCGGTTGATTCGGTTATTTTTATTGTGCCATCTGCAAGCAAAACAGCTTTTATTTTCATACTATCTTGGCTTATGATAATTTCACTGTCGGTCAACTCTAAATAAGCGGGAGACTGACCAGCACCACAACGGTAATAATTCTTGCCGTTATAGTTTACAGGAGTTCGGGTTTTAATATAATCGTCAGGCTCACTTGTGAACATAGCTTCAATTTTTATGCAATAATAATCGCCTTCACCGTATCCGCCATCATTGCAGAACTGAAAACCCGGAGCATAGATATCCTGATCACTATACACATAATACTTCTTGGCAACATATTCATAATCGTAACCTATTTTAAGGTGTTGTTTTGGATTTAATATATTTGATGCTCCGCAAACAGTACACTTATCGTTTTTATATGTATGAGAGCCCTTTGAACCCTCGGTTGCCTTGCAAACCGAACAGGTTTTAGGTGTTGTGCAGGTAGCTGGTGTCCAGGTGTGGCCTAAAGCACTGCCTTGGGTAGAGCCACAATCACACTTTTTAGGTGTTGTGCAGGTAGCGGCGGAAAATTTATGTGTATGTTTTTCTGTATCGCTATTGCTGCTTTGCTCGTTTTTGCTTGAATCGTCAGTAGTTGATGAGGTGGGTTTATTGCTAGAGGACGGGGTGATAACACTACTACTTTCATTTTGTGTGTTTTCGGTATTATCGGGGGTATCAGAAATATTTATTACAATCGTAATATTTAAGGATGATGCTGTCGCGTCGATTGTTCCCTTAATAGAAACCAAAAGGTCTTTGGAATTATAGTTTTTATCCACCGTTTCGGTTACAGAAACTGATATTTCACCTTTGTTTGCTAAAAAGCCTTTTTGATTTGATTTAACAACAATTTCCTGAACAACGCTTTCGGCATTCTTTCCATTGGCATCAATTTCATTTGAAAATGATGCGGCATCGTCGTTGACGGCCTCTATACCTAAAACTTTGTTGTTTATATCAATATACAAATTGAATTCAGGGTTAATCTTGATGTTCAGTACGGCGGCATAGCCATCGGGCTTTACAAAACCGCTTGAATCTGTGGGTTCACTGCTATCTGAAGAAGTATTTGTTTTCTTGCAAGCTACAAGACCAAGTGCTAAAATGAGTGCGAGTAATAATGATAAAAATTTTTTCATAA
>JAZNJT010000075.1:0-6543 GCA_045578145.1 Acutalibacteraceae bacterium | reverse complement strand
TTATCAGTTAGAATTTAAAATACCTGTATATAAAAATATGACAGATTATGTTTATAAACGTCCTGTCGAAAACGAAAAGTTGAACAATTATTATATTAATTCTATTAACGTATCTAATAACTCTCTAACTCCGTCTTTTTCGCGTTATACCTATAATTACGCCATGTATATAGAAAATAATACGAATATTCATATTAATTTACCTTCGACTGCAAAGTTAATTTCTAAACCGGAATACCAATTGAGCACTGGTATAAATACAATTGTTTTAACTGTACAGGCAGAAACCGGAAACACCAATAACTACTATTTTTCTGTTAACTGCGGTTCACCGTCTACGCTTACAATTTCATCAAATGTTCAAATAATCGCTGATGGATCAATTATACAACCAAATGTCACTTTAGGTGATGTTAATAGTGACGGAAAAATTACAGTAAGCGATATAGGTAACATTAAATTATATTTATTAGGAAAAAGTACTTTCTCAGGAAACTCACTTTTGTCTGCCGATGTTAATAAAGACGGAAAAATTACAGTAAGTGATATCGGTAATATTAAGTTAAAAATTTTAGGTCATAATGTTTTTTAATTAAGGAGTGACTTTTTATGAAAAATTTTATTAAATTTATAGCTGTTTTTTTAATTGTATTCACAACAATTTTCAGTGTGTTTTCGGTTGATATTTTTGCAGCAAAGGCTACAATTTCATTTAATAAAAGTACAGTAAATGTAGGTGATAATGTTTCCGTTACTGTTAACATAAGCGGTAATGGTATTACTGCAGCTGACATCACACTAGCTTACAATCCTGATATATTAACTTATTCTTCCGGAGCTGAGAGCGGAGGTGCAGGTAATGTAAGAATTTTAGATATAATGGGTATGGAAATAATTAATTCAAAATCGTACACTATTGTTTTTAAAGCTGAAAAAGCAGGTTCGTGTCAGATTTCTGTATCAGCAGTTGTTAGTGAAGGCAATCCTGCTGTCGATTCTGAAACAGGTGCTTCAGCAACATTAAATGTTGTGAATAAAACACTCTCCTCCAATGCTAATCTTAAATCGTTAAGACTGGGTGTTGGTGTGCTTTCTCCAGCATTTTCACCAAATGTTACAAACTATGATGTATTGATTCCAAACTCTGCTACAAAATGTCTTGTATATGCTACAACTGCAGATCCTGATGCTACACTTGTTGTAGAGGGCAGTTCTACTATGGAGATTGGTGCAAATAAGCGAGTTGTTATTGTAACTGCACCTAACGGTACACAAAAATCTTATACACTCAATATCACACGCAGTGATCAACCAGATGATGCCACTTCTGAAATTTCTTCACTCTCTACAACCTTAGATGAATCAAACTATGTTGTAGCAACAGACATTTCTAGTGTTCAAATGTTTAAAGGCTTTACTGCTTCTACAGCACTTTATAACGGTGTTGATGTGCCTGTAGCCGTTGATAACGGCGATAACTTTAAGATTTACTATTTGAAATCAGCCGACAGTGACGTTTTAATTCCTTGTACACTTGATAACGAAACTAACACATTCAAAAAACTGAAATATATTACTCAGGGCGAATACACATATATTCTTGCTGAGTTTCCAAGCGATAAAACAGTTAGCGGTAATTACTATCCAATAACTGCAAAAATTAGCGACTTCGATATTGAGTGTTATGCTGAACAGTCAAGTGAATTAACAGATTTTTATTATATTTATTGCTTTGTTGATGAACATTTCGGCATTTACAGATATGACAGCCGTGAAAACACCATACACCGTTTTCCCGAATTTAAATTAATCGACGTTAATGCCGACAGCGATGTAAAAGAGCTTGGTTTATTAGATAAATTTGCTTCATTACCTACTAATTCAAAATTAATGGTTGTTTGTCTTTTAGTTGCTATTATCGTAGCCATTGCATTAATAGTTCTACTAATAATCAAACTAATTAATAACAAAAAAGATAATTTAGAGTTTGAAGATGACGAAGAATTAGATTTCGAAAATATCACTTTTGATAATGATTTTCTCATTACACAAAATGAAGAAGTTAATGATTCTTCGTTAGATGAAAACGAAGATAAATAATTAAAAAGACCGCTTTCGCGGTCTTTTTAATTATTTAATGACATAAAATTTATTGGTGATGAAATTGAATATTTATAAAAACGTCCTGATTTTGCTTGTATCGGTTTTTTCTATCTTAATAATAATACTCTTTGTTTTGACTAAAAAATCGTTTAAAACGCTATTTTTGAATGCTTTTATAGGTATTTGCTCATTAGTTATTCTTGATTTAACATCAAAACTCACAGGTGTGTTCATTCCAATAAATGCATATACGGTTTTTGGAACGGGTATTTTTGGAATACCTGCTATTTGCGGTTTTTTATTGTTAAAGATAATTTTTATATAACAAATCCGCCGTTAATACCTAAAATTTGACCTGTTATGTAATCAGCTTTATCAGATGCTAAGAATTCAATAGCAGCGGCAATTTCATCAGCATTTCCCATTCTGCCAAGAGGGATATTTTCAACGAAATCGCTGAGTTCTTCAATCGAAAGGTGAGAGTTCATACCTGTTTCAATAAGACCAGGTGCAATGGCATTAACTGTAATACCACTGGGAGCTAACTCTTTTGCCAAAGCTTTAGTTAAACCGATAACACCAGCCTTAGAAGCAGAATAAGCAACTTCGCATGAAGCGCCAACCTGACCCCACATTGAAGAAATATTAATGATTTTTCCTGACTGTTTACTAACCATCGAAGGAATAACACATTTACAGCAATTATAAACACCTTTTAGGTTAACATCAATAATTTTGTCAAAATCAATTTCATCAGTATCGGTAAGCAATGCCTGATGGGCAACACCTGCATTGTTAACCAATATATCAAGGCTACCGAATTTATATAAAGTTTCTTTAACCATTAGTTCAACTTCAAGTCTGTTAGCAACATTGGCTTTCTGAGCCATAACAGAATAACCGTGAGAGGCTAAGGAACGGCAGAGTAGGGAAGCCGATTCATAAGATTCGTTGTAATTTATAACAACATTATAGCCTTTTTGCGCGAAAAGAATTGCGGTAGCAGCGCCAATACCTTTAGATGCCCCTGTAATTAATATCGTCTTGTTCATTTAAGTTCTCCTTAAAATAAGTTTTTAATATTATAACATATTATTTTATTAATTAAAAGATATTTTTTCAATAAATTGTGCCAAATCACTTTATAGATTAATATATATAGTATGGTTTACATAAATAGTTTACATAATGTTTTTTATTGTAAAAATTAATATTGACAACCCATTAAAAATGTAGTATAAATATAATATAATCAATTATAAAGGTGTTTTTTGTTATTTTAGCCTCCTCTAATTTAGAGGCTGATTTTTTTACGCTTTATTTAGGGTTTACATAAAATTAACTTTTAAACAATATTTTGGTGTTTTTCATTTTTTTAACACAAAATACTGTGTACTATCTTGTCCAAAATCTGCATATCATTTCTACTGTAGGAGTTGATATGTATGAAAAAGGGAAGGGTTCTTAACCTTAAATTTTTAAGTAACGCAACATTCTTTGCGTCAAAAAACAAAATCTTGATTGTTTCTTCTGCCTTTTTAATAATCGGGTTAATCTTTGGCGTTTTTAGTTTTAAAAAATTTGATCTGATATTTAATTTTATTGGAAAGTATGTTGAGCATTTTATATCAATAAGAAGCAACACAAAATTTTTAGAAGTTTTTATAAATTCTTTTTTTGAGTCTTTCGGAATAATTTTTCTGCTTTTTTATTTTGGAACTTCTATGTTCGGTATAGTTTTCATACCATTTTTAATAACTCTAAAAGGGTACTTATACGGCGCTACCGCGGCTTTTTTATATTGGAAGTTTGCAATTAACGGTGTGGCTCTGAATGCCGTTTTAATTTTACCCACAGCTATATTCTTTATTATTGCTCTTTTGCTATGCTCTTGTGAAGCGTTTAGATTTTCTTTCACATTAGCTAACCAGACATTTTCATTTGGAGAGTATAAAAATCTATCATTATATTTTAAAAATTATTGTTATAAGCACATTTTATTTATAGTCTTACTAATTCTTTCAGCAGTAACTGATGCTCTGATTTCAGTAAATTTTTCAACAAACTTTTTTTAAAAGGGAGGTGCAAATATGAATAGTTATATCGATTTATTTCGCGATTACTTAAAATCAGAAAAAAACGCTTCGGCAAACACTATTGAATCATATTCAAGAGATATTAACCAATTCATAGCTCATTGCACTGAACTTAAGATTACTGATGTTGATAATTCTGTTATAAATTCTTATGTTGATTATTTATCCGCCTTAGGAAAATCTAATTCAACTAAATCAAGAATTATCGCTTCTTTAAGGTGTTATTACAGATTTCTTCTAAACGAAAAAATCGTTAATGTAAATCCTGTTGAGAGTATTAAAATTAAAAAGACTATTAGAAAATTGCCAGGTATTCTTGATTCTAATGAAATAATTTTATTGCTTTCTCAACCCGATATATCAGAATATAAGGGTATTCGCGATAAAGCTATGCTCGAATTATTATATGCTACAGGTATCAAAGTTTCTGAACTTATTGAACTTAAGGTATCTGATATAAATCTACAAGTCGGTATTGTACACTTACATAACGATAAAAAAGAACGTATTATTCCGCTGTATCCTGCCGCTATTAAAACAATTGCATCATATCTTGTTAATGTAAGACCCGCTATCGTTCCAGAAGAGGAAGAGGACAGGCTCTTTACAAATATGACTGGCACACATATGTCAAGACAGGGCTTTTGGAAAATAATTAAACACTATGCAGAATCTGCAGGTATTAAAAAAGAAATAACACCGCATACATTAAGACATTCGTTTGCAGCACATCTTTTAGAAAACGGTGCAAAGCTTAGCGATATTAAAGAAATGCTTGGACACAGTGATATTTCTTCAACACAAATATATGCTCAGCTTATAAAAAACAAATACACAACAACATATTCAAAATTTCATCCACTTGCAAAATAAAAGGGAACATCTTAAAATGTTCCCTAAAAATTTTTAACCCAATTATACTAAATGAATAGAATTCTCTTGTAATTCAGCACCAAAGGAAGCCCAAGCTTCAGAAGCAGGCAAACGGTCAAGGGAACGAGTAGTCAACTGAGATAATGACTCAGGCATACCAATAGAAAAAACTCGTTCAAAAACAGAATTAAATATATCTTCAAAGCATAATGGAGAATTATCAGATTCAGCACGAGACATCAGAGCGTCAAAACAAGCTGCAGCATTTTCTTTATGCATTTCATATTCTAAACGATACCAATAATCTTCAACATCATAAGACTTGAATACTTCTGAAGACATTTCAGATAGTCGACCGTCAGCAACCTCAACACGCTTATTATAACAACGGAACATACCAACAGTACTTGCATGATGACCCAAAGTACAGTTAGTAAAAGTGCTACCGTCATCATTTGTATATGTTTCTCTTCTAAAATTAGTACGAAGAGCAGAACCAGAACGGCGAAGACGAGTTCTGATTAAAGGTTTACCAACCTGCTCCCTACCGACATAATCAAAAGCCTCTTGGATAAGGGGAACAATTTCATTTTTATCATCAAGAATATCACAGTAAACGTCAAAACGAGAAGACTTGAAACTGTTACGATAGAAATAGAATAAAAGCTTATTTAAAGCGGATACTTCACCGCCTAAACTGTGCAAATAACGGATACCGTCACCCGAAATAGAGAAGAATATACCACTGTTATTATGGTTCATATCAGCAGTAAAACCTTGCTCATCAGATACAGGGTTATACATAAGCTGTATAGTCATTTTACCGTCAAGAGCATAACGACGAGCATAATTATATAGACCGCTATTTAATAAAGTCCAACGGCCAAAGCGTAATTTACTCGAAAATTTTTCGAGCATTTCAAATGCAGACCATACATCAGACACAGGAAGAACGCCGTTCAGCCAGTCCATTCCAAATTTATATAACTTTTTATCCATATTTACACCCCTACAAATAAAGTTTACAACATCATAATACACCCAATTTTCGCAAAAGTCAAGAAAAATGTAACATTTGACCCCGTAATACCAGACGGGGTCACTTTTTTGAGCGTCTTCCTGTCCGATAAATCGTACAGCAAGACAGAACCCGCCTGCGGCGGAATGCTGATAAGGGTGTGTGTTTGTGCGCACGGTAGCCGAGTTCGTATACTTAAGTATATACGTAAGTATATTATTTCTGCTCTTCAGACACAAGGAGCTGACACAGGCGCTGCGCCCTGTACCCGCTTATGTTTATTTCTTCAAGCAGGCAATATGTTTCTGCAGGTGTGCGGTCAATCAAATGTATCAGGCAATGCACACAAAAGTCCTTTGGGTAAGGTTGCAGGAACAGGGAAGAGCCATCAGACCGTATTATGTAATATTTCTTCATATAATCACCTCAAATAAAGAATCCCCCTGCAACCCT
>JAZNJT010000074.1:0-1935 GCA_045578145.1 Acutalibacteraceae bacterium | reverse complement strand
AGAGCATCCGGGAGGAGTTTGTGTTGCGGCACTAACCGATAATGATGAGATTTTAATGGTGCGACAGTTCAGATATCCTTATAGCGAAATTGTTCTAGAAATACCTGCTGGCAAGCGTGACAGTAAGGATGAGCTACCACTAGAGTGCGGAAAACGTGAATTAAAAGAAGAAACAGGTGTTACTGCCCGAAATTTTATTGATTTAGGACAGCTTTATCCAACACCAGGTTATTGCGGTGAAATTATCTGGCTTTACGGTGCGACTGGCATAACATTTGGTGATACAAATCCCGATGATGATGAATTTTTAACCGTAGAAAAAATACCGCTTGAAAAGTGTGTAGAAATGATAATGTCAGGAGAGATTAAGGATGCAAAAACACAAACCGCAGTCCTTAAGCTTAAATATCTTAAAGACTGCGGAAAATTATAAAAGTTTATTTAATTGTTTTCTGATTTTGCTTTTATCAGCAAATAAAATATTAATTACAATTATTTCAATTATGCCTAATATAATAGCTTGCGGAATACGGGGAACTAATACTACAAAAAATTCGGATAAACCGTCACGGTATAGTATAGATATCCAGACAGTATTTAAAATTAGTGTAAATAAAACCTTGTTTATTATGACTGAAACAGTTATATTAAGCAAGGTTGCTTTTTTGTAAATAAAAATAGCAAATATGGCGGATACTAATATATTAGTTAACGTAAAGCCAAAAAAGTAGGGGCCGAAAGGGAAGAGCAAGGCGCCTAATAAATCACCAAACCCGCCGACTGCTATAGCATAAGGCAAACCCAAAAATGCCGCTGCAAAAGCAACGGTTATAAAGCCGAAACTTATTGTCATATTCCATACCGAATAGGCTAAAAACCGCTCAAGCACAATGTTTAATGCAATTAAAATTCCTGTTAATACAATTTTGAATAAATATTTTTTTCTCATATATAAAACCTCCTGTTACCCGTTTTCCGAATAATAGGAGGTTTAAAAATTTCCGTATTAATCGGCAGCGGGATGCGACAAACCTACCGTGGAAAAATCCTTCGTCCTTACAGCAACTCCCCGTCTGTATGGCACTTAACGCAAGTATGTCTACTCTGCAATATAATACAATTATATAACCAAATTTGAAAATGTCAATTATTTTTTATTATATCTTTTATAACTTCTCCTGCAAGTATCATACCAGCTGTAGCTGGCACAAAGGCAATGGATGCTGGTATGTGACGTCCTACTCCCTCGTTTTGTGCCGTTTGTTTTATCGGTGCTTCCTTGGAATAAACTACTTTAAGAGATTTAACACCACGCTTTTTAAGTTCATATCGCACTACTCTGGCCAGCGGACAGACAGATGTTTTATTTATATCTGCTATCTCCAACATATGAGCATTCAGCTTGTTGCCAGTACCCATTGAGCTAATTATAGAAACATTATTTTCTTTAGCCTTAATTATTAGCTCAATTTTAGACGTAACGGTATCAATAGCGTCGATAATATAATCGTAAACAGAAAAATCTAAATCAGTATCTGAAGTGTAAAATATTTTGTGACAGTTTACTTTAATTTTAGGGTTAATGTCTGCAATTCTTTGTGCGGCCGCAATTACCTTGTCTAGCCCTATTGTTTTATTAGTGGCAATAATTTGCCTGTTAATATTACTAATACTGACAGTATCGTTATCAAACAAATCGATAGTGCCAACACCTGAGCGTGCAAGAGCTTCAACGGCGTATCCACCTACACCGCCGATGCCAAAAACGGCAACACGTGAGTTTTTAAGCTTTTTTAAATTATCTTCGCCAATAAGTAGCGCTGTTCTGTCATAAATATTTTCCATAGCTATCCCTCTTTGAAATAATTTTAACCTCTACATAATATTTTGTCAAGAAATGTACTGTGTTGATTTTAAAAATAAATTTTGATATAA